>JAGGWL010000060.1 GCA_021157555.1 Deltaproteobacteria bacterium
CCAAACACTGAGCTATAATAAAATTTGAAAACCTCTGAAACTCGCTGCGCTCAAACAGCCAGAGGTTTTCAAATTTCACCATAGCTCAGTCCTGACATCTAATGGTCGGCGTTATAACCAAGCCCGAATATTTTATGGTAATTTATAAAATGATGTGGTAAGTGTCAAATTATGGATTTAGAAACTCAGGCAAAAAAATTCAAGCGAAACAAGTACCCTGTTAAACACAAATTCGATTTCGAAGCAGGGTATCTATCCAAAAGTCCGTGCAAGGACTGCGACGCACGAGCGCAGTTCCCAGCGTGTCTAAAAAACTGCAGTCTTCTCGAAAAAATACATTCCCATTTAATCAATGTAATTTCCAGTTCACGTTCCTAATTCTGTAAATTTATTTTTGAATGAGCCATTATTTCCTGAAACGGGATAACCGATAAAGAGTGTCCATCAGTTACAAGTGTTATAGCTCCGTTTTTTGACGTTTCAAATATATGGCTGCCAAGCAATTTGTACCTGTTGATAACCTCAGTGCCTGGAAAACCGAATCGATTGTTAAAGCCGGATGATATTATGATTAATTCGGGTTGCACATTTTGAAGAAATTCGAGTGTGCTGGATGTTTTGCTGCCATGATGAGGAGCGACCAGTACTGTGCTGCGCAATTTGCCGCCATTTATTGAAACAAGTTCATTTTCTGCATCGGCTTCAATATCTCCCGGAAACAGAAAGGATATTGTGCCGTACGTTATTTTGACGACTATAGAGTTATTATTCAAATCTCTCCATTTCTCTTTAAGCTTTTTTTCCGAAAAATCTGGCGGAGGATAGAGTATTTCAAGAATTGCGTTACAGATATTTTGTTTGCATTTTAATTTACTGAATTGAGTCATCTCTATTCTGTTCTCATTGATTGCCTTAATAAACTCTTTATATCCAAGGGTGTCAGCTCCTTCGTCGTTGGATAACACTGTTTTGACATTAAAATGTTTGGCGATATATATCAATCCATTAAGATGATCGCTGTTTGGGTGTGAAAGAATAATTGTATCTATTGTCATAATTTTGTTTCGCCATAAAAAGGGAGCAATAATTTTTGCACCAATATCAAAGATGCTGTTATCAGCAAAACCTCCGCCATCAATAAGAATGGATGAACCTTTTGGCATTTCAACCAGTGCTGCGCTCCCCTGCCCAACATCAAGAATAGTTACTCTTAAATCGTTATGTAAAAATCTGTGATACAGCCAGTATGCGGCATCACAGCAACCTGCTGTAAAAATGAAAAAGAGTACTATAATAGAAAGTTTTAAATTGATATTTGTTTTTGCTGTAATATTTTTGTTAATAATATTTTTTATAATTCGCAAAACCGTCAGGAATGTCAGATAATATAAGCATATTTCAAAACCTGAAGGTGTTAATGTTTTATAAGCGGCAAATGGCATATGAGACATAAACTTAACAACTGCAAGAACGTATCCTGATATATAGCCTGATATATTTATACATAATGATGCCAGTTTTATGCTGAGAGGGTAAGCCGGAAAAGATAAAAGACCTAAAGGTACGACAAGAAAGCCTGTTACAGGGACAGTAAATAAATTTGTTATTATGCCAATCAAGGAAATTTGGTTAAAATAGTACATTACCAAAGGCGTGGTGCCTATGATGGCAAAAAATGAAACGAAAAAAAACGGCCATAGCTTTTTCTTGATAAATATAATTGTTTTTTTACTGGCTACAATTTGCTTATCTGTTTTTTTATAAATTGATGACATACCGTAGATGATTGAAAAAACAGCCGCAAAGGATAGCTGAAACGAGACTGAATAAATAGAAGGCGGGTGGAAGATTAGAATAAGTATAGCTGCGAGCGCCAGAGTATTGAATGCATCATGCTGTTTTTCAAAAATAAATGTCAACAGGAAAACGGAAATCATAATAACCGCTCTCTGGGTGGATGGCGGCATTCCTGCAATCAAACCATATAAAACAACAGGAAATATTGATAGAATTGCAGCACCTTTTTTTACCCATGCATTCCACAGGAGAATTTTAAAAAAGGAGAGGATGTGCGAAAAAAACAAAAATGAAATTCCAGCTACAATTCCTATGTGAAGTCCGGAAATGGCAAGTAAATGACTGACTCCTGCTCTGTTAAAGTCTTCACGCAGTGAAGGAGATATTTCATTTTTATCTCCTATTATAAGGGCTTTCAGGAGAGCCGCTTGTTCATCATCTTTTATTTGTTCTATCAGAGCTGAAATCTTGTTCCGGGTCTTTTCAATTATTCCCATGAAACCCCGGGAGTTTTCTTTTTTTATTATTTGAATTCTGTCGCCTCGGGTATAGGAAGAACCCCATATACCTTTAAATGACATGTATCTTTTATAGTCGAATCCGCCTGGATTGTTGAAATTCCTGATTGCTCTAATTTTACTGTAAAATTTTATTTTATCTCCAACCCTCAGTACCGGATGTTTTCCAGAAACTACCAAACGAATTTTTCCTGTTACAGGAAAGGATTTGTTTTTATCCTTAAGCAACTCGCTTCTGATACTGAATTTTAACCTTTTACCGTAAAAAACAGGTTTTGTATCTATTGTGCCTTGAATGTGCCATTTGTTTTGATCTGTAAAATGTGTAATATGGTTTAAGGGAAATATTGGAAAAATAAATGGATGGATTAATATATATCCAATAAGAAAAAAAACAGATAAAAGCGGTAAAAGAACAGTTCTTTTTTGCAAGATGCCAAAAAATATGCAAATAGTGCTTATAAAAAGAAAAATATATGCAAGTTTAATCTGGCAAGGGAGTTGTGTGCATAGGAGGATACCTGATATCATGGATATCAGCATGGGAATCATAGGGCGGGTAAACAATTTGTCCACGTTTCTTATGATACTCTTTTAATTTTCGCCCCTAATAGCTTGAATTTTTTTTCAAGCGCTTCATACCCCCTGTCAAGGTGGTATATACGATTGACTTCTGTTTTTCCGTTGGCCACAAGACCGGCAAGAACAAGAGAAGCACTTGCTCGCAGATCGGATGCCATAACAGGAGCTCCTGAAAGAGCAGGAACGCCTTTTACTATAGCAGAATTGCCGGATACTGTTATGTTGGCACCCATACGCTTTATTTCGCTGATATGGATAAAACGATTTTCAAATATTGTTTCAGATATGGTGCTTACCCCGTTGGCAATCGACATCAGCACCATAAACTGGGCCTGCATGTCTGTCGGAAAGCCCGGATATGTTCTGGTTTTTATATCGACACTTATAATTTCATCAGGACCTGTAATATGGATACATTTTTTACTGATTTCTATTTTTGAACCAACACGCCTTAATTTATCTATTACAGAACCAAGATGATCAGGTTCGCAATCAACAATTTTAAAATCACCACCTGTCAGGGCGGCAGCAATCATAAACGTACCTGCCTCGATCCGGTCGGGGATGATGGAAACAGATGATGGATTCATGGAAGAGACCCCGTTGATTTTGATACAAGAGGTGCCGGCTCCTTTTATATCAGCTCCCATTTTATTCATGACATCAGCCATGGCTTTAATTTCCGGTTCACATGCAGCATTTTTGATATAGCTGGTTCCTTCAGCCAGGGCTGCAGCCATCATTAAATTTTCAGTGCCGGTAACAGTAGGAAAATCTAAATAGATTTCAGCCCCTTTAAGTTTGTCTGCCCTGGCTTCAATATATCCATGTTTCAGTTCTATTGAAGCACCGAGGTCTGTAAGACCTTTTAAATGCAGATTAATTGGACGCGCACCAATAGCGCAGCCTCCAGGCAGGGAAACTCTGGCTTTTTTTAACCTTGCCAAAAGAGGTCCAAGTACCAATATTGAGGCTCTCATTTTTCTCACCAGATCGTATGGAGCCTTATGATTATTAAGCCCGCCTGCATTTATTTTTACGGTGTTCCCGTCAGTATTTACACTGGTACCCAGAGTAGACAACAAAAGTTTTATGCTGTTGACATCTTTTAAATCAGGAACGTTAGAATAAACGCATTGACCCTCGGTTAGCATGGAGGATACAAGTATCGGCAGCGCAGCATTTTTAGCTCCGCTGATTTTTACTTCGCCCTTAAGGCGTCTGCCTCCTTCTATTATTATTTTATCCATATTAATAAATTTATTATCTAAAATCAGCAGGTTTCATATCATATTTTTTTAAAAGGTCATATAGATCGGCTCTGTATCTTCCGGCAAGTTTCGCTGCCTTGCTTACATTGCCTTTTGTGAATTCAAAAAGCTGAATTATATAATTTTTTTCAAAGTCTTCTTTAGCAGCCTTTAATGGCTTCATATCGCTTGTCTTTATATTTCTGGACTGCAAAATCAAATCTTCCTGAATGATATTTTTTGTGGTAAGAGCTACTGCGCATTCAATAGTATTTTCAAGTTCTCTGACATTACCAGGCCAGGTGTGAAGCAGGAGTTTCTGCATGGCTGATTTTGAAAAACCGTTTATATCCTTGCTTATCTTGCTTGAATATTTTTCCAGAAAATGCTTTGAAAGAAGAGGTATGCTCTCCTTTCTGTCTTTAAGCGGGGGAAGCTTTATCGGGATAACGTGGATACGATAGTAAAGATCTTCCCGAAAAGTTTTGTTCTCTACCTCTTTAGCGAGATCTTTGTTGGATGCTATTATTATCCTGGTATCGACCTTCACAGTTTTTTCACTTCCTAAAGGATAATATTCTCTCTCTTCTATAACCCGAAGAAGCTTTGCCTGCATTGGAAAGGGCATTTCTGATATTTCATCCAAAAAGATTGAACCTCCGGCGGCTTGAGCAAAAAAACCTTTTTTACGTTTTAAAGCGCCTGTAAAAGCTCCTTTTTCAAATCCAAACAGTTCACTTTCCATCAGATTCTCCGGTATGGCAGCGCAATTGATTCCCACAAACGGCCCGTCTCTTCTGGAGCTGGCTGCGTGCAGGGTTTTTGCAATCAACTCCTTGCCGGTTCCGCTGTCTCCTTCAATATGGACTATCGAATCTGTGGCTGCAGCCTGAGATATTTTTGCCATAACTTTTTTCATCTTACCATTTTGACCGATAATATTATCAACCCCGTACTTTTCCTTTACTATATTGTTGAGGTTTTTTACCTCACAAGAGATAGTTGTTTTTTCCAGGCATTGCTCAATTTGCAGTAAAAGGTCGTTATCATCAAAGGGTTTGGTTAAATAACTGTAGGCTCCTTTCCTCATAGCTTCAACAGCGGTATCAATTGCGCCGTATGCTGTTAAAATAATAACAGGCAGTTCCGGATTGATTTGGTGAAGATCTCCCATAAGCTTAATCCCGTTCTTGCCATTAAGTTTAAGGTCAAGCAGAGCTAAATCAATAACCTCATCTTTTGCTATTTGGAGTGCGGTTTGTGCTTTAAGAGCTGAGGCTACCTGAAATCCTTCGGATTCCAGCTTCATTTTGATTACTTTAAGTATATTTTTGTCATCATCTACTATTAAGATTGTTTTCATAGCTTACCTGTTTGTTTCTTCAAGGATTTTCTTTTTTTTTCTTCAATACCAAGATCTATTTCTTTAAGATCTTTAATCTGATCTTTTAGTTTTTTTATCCTGGCATGTAAATCTTTTTGTTGATTTTGCAATTTGGCCGTATTTTTTTCATCTTCCCTGATTTTTGTTTCCAAAGATTCTATTTTATGCTTTAATTCTTTAATTTCTTTGTTTCTATCAATTCGTTCTTTAAGTAAATTTCGATAAATCAATGTTTCGGTTTTAATATGGCTTTTTACAAATTCACCATCAGCTTCAAGTGTTGTGAAGCATTCCAACGATTTTTTATAATCCCTTTCAGGATTTTCAGGGTGCATATATACCAACCCCATCAGAAAGAGTCCCTGATTTTCCAGGCTGTTGGGGAATAGCATCATGACCCTTTGGATTTCAGCTATTGATGCCTTATAATACCCTTTTTCCATTAATTTTACGGCATTTGCAAGATGTTTTTCATTCTGGCTTTCTTTATATGAATATATATGGTAAAAATCGGTGCATCCTGTAAAAATAAATATTAATATCAAGCTACAGGTAAGGTAAAGAAAAAGGTGCTGCCTTTTCCAGGTTTGCTTTGAACCCATATCCTTCCTCCATGGGCGGTAATAATATACTTGGTTATTGACAGGCCCAGGCCGCTTCCTCGAGCTGTCTCAATTTTTTCATCAATTCGTTTAAATTTATCGAAGATTAAAGCAAGATGTTTCTTGTCAA
>JAGGWL010000112.1 GCA_021157555.1 Deltaproteobacteria bacterium
CCGCTAGAACAAGAGATTTCTGACAAATCAAAATTTGATACAGCTATTAGACTATGGCAAAAAATGCCGGTTGGAATTACAAAAATAATCGGGCCGGTTATCAGAAAACATATTGCTCTGTGATTAAAGGAATATATATGACCTTTATAATAAAAAGAACGCTTTCTCCGTCAGGCGCGCCTGTTAAATTTCGTGATCTGTTTTTCGGATTAAAAGCAGAGCTGTTTAATGACGATTCCACCCGGATTTTTAAAAAACAGGTTGCAGATTATTTCGGTTGTAATAATATCTTTTTGCTGTCATCCGGCAAGGCCGCACTTTTCCAAATTTTAAAGGCCATCTCTTCCTTCTCTGACAGAAAAGATATAATTATTCCTGCTTATTCCAGCTTTTGCCTGGCATCAACAGTCGCGGCTTCAGGTCTTTCCGTCAAGCTTTGCGATGTGGATTTGAAATATCTCGATTTTGATTTGGAACATCTCTCCAGATTGGTAGATGAGAAAACCCTGGCAGTTATTCCTGTCCATTTATTCGGTCTGGTGGCAAGGCTTGATGAGATATCTGAGATAACCCGTTCAAAAGGAGCGTTTCTTATAGAAGATGCTGCCCAGGCCGCAGGTGCCGAATACAACGGCCAATGCGTTGGGACAATAGGAGACGCAGGAATATACAGTCTTGGAAGAGGTAAAAGCATTTCAACTGTTCATGGCGGGATAATAGTATCCAAAAAAAATGATCTTGCCAATGTCATTGCTGAAAATGTCAGAAAATTGCCATTCACGAAAGTGCCGAATAAATTTAGTATGTTATTCACAGCCTTTGCCATAACATTTTTTTTACGTCCCGAATTCTATTTTATTCCGAACAGTCTTCCGTTTTTAAAGTTGGGAGCCAATATTTATGCTCCTGATTTCAAAAGTTTTAGTTTTTCAAAGTTGCAGGCAGGCATTGGGAAAAAAAATTTCATCAAACTCGATTCCTATAACATGCAACGTATGAAAAACGCCCGGCTTCTGTCAAAAAGCTTGATAAACACCAATAAGGTCGCGCTGCCCCAAATTGCAAAAAAAGCACAGCCTTGCTTTACCCGTTTTCCTGTGATTTGTATGGATTCAAAGAGCCGTGACCGTAAGTTTTATGAACTGAATAAAGCCGGCTTAGGTATTAGCAAAAATTTTCCTTTTCCTTTAAGCAAAATAAAGGAGTTTAAAAAATATATTGTTAATTCCAATGACGGTTTTCCGAATTCTAAAAAACTTTGTGAAATTCTTTTAACATTGCCAACTCATCCATTTGTAAAAAAGAAAGATTTAATGAATATGGTTGAAATAATTTCATTATAATTTATTAACACTTGACTTGTGAAATCATCTGGAATCAACATTACATGTTATGACCTTTCCACTTCAATTTAAAACCAGGTCCAACATTTACAAATTGTGATTTTTATGCTGACTGTTGTAGAAATATTTTTTGTTATATCACTATTATTAATTATATATACCTATGCTGGGTATTATGTTGTTTTGAATCTTGTTGGCCGCATATCGCAAAAGAACAAATTTTCTAAAACCGGTCTCGAAAAATATCCCCATGTTTCTTTTTTAATAGCTGCATATAATGAGGAAAAAAACATCCTTGCCAAGCTTCATAATATTTTTGAATCAGAGTATCCGGCAGAAAAAATTGCTGTTTATATAGTTTCTGATGCATCAACCGACCGAACTCATGAAATAATAACGTCATTTGAGAATAAGGCAGTACATCTCATTATTTCGCAGGATCGGCGGGGTAAAACATATTGTGAAAATCTTGGACTGAAAAAAATAAAGAGCGATTTCATCATCTTTACCGATGCCTCAACCGTTCTTGACAAAAATTGTATTCACAACATGGTAAAACATTTCGAGTTTAAGGAAATCGGGTGTGTCAGCACCCGTGATAAAAGTATAAAATCCGATACAAATAAAGGTGAAAACCTTTATGTAAGATACGAAATGGCAACAAGAACACTGGAAAGCAGGGTTGATTCATTAATCGGTTTAAGCGGGAGCTGTTATGCGGCAAGAAAAAAACTTTGCACAGATCTGCCGAATTATGTAACACGTGATTTTGCACTTCCTTTAATTGCAAGGGAAAAGGGTTATATATCGGTAGATGAACCTGATGCAATTTGTTCCGTAAAACCGACTGAAAACCAAAAAACCGAATTTGCACGAAAAACAAGAACCTTTACAAATGGCATATCAACACTGTTTTACAAAAAAAGCCTTTTAAATATATTCAGGTATGGAAAATTTTCTTTTATTCTCTGGAGCCATAAAGTGTTCAGATGGCTGCTCCCTTTCTTTTTTATAGCATTATTTATCACTAATGTTATGCTTTTTAAGCTGAATATTTTTTATAAATTTTGTCTTTTTTTACAGATTATTTATTATATATTGGCCTTTTTGGGGTCACAATCAATATCCGATAACTTTTTCATGAAAATTTCGAGGATTTTTTATTTTATATGTATGACAAACATGGCAAGCATGGGTGCATGGTATAATTTTTTTATTGGCAATAAAATGGCAAAATGGGAGCCGACAGAAAGATGAGAATAAAATATTTTCTTACTACGATAAAAACACGAGGTTTCTGCCACACAATAAAAATAATAATATCAGGTTATTTTAAGGTAAATAAATTTCTTGTTTTTTATAAAAATCTTGAAAAGCCTTTTGATTATCCGCTGCAGGATCCGACCATTGAATTTGCTAAAATATCTTTGGAAGAATTACATTCCCTGAGAAATAAAGAAAAAAAATTGCCTGTACAATTCTATTGTGATCTTTCTCATAATTTCAGCACGCCATTTATCGCGTTAGTTAAAGGAAAAGTTGCAGCTATACACTGGGTTGTATTACATGATGAAAATAGCCGTTTTCTTGAAATGAAGAAAGGTGATGTTGAATTAAATTATAATACAGTACTACCTGAATTTGAAGGTAAAGGTTTGTCTAAATTATTACAAGCCTATATTATTAAAAACTGTATCAAAAAAAAGCATAAAAGGATGTTTGGAGTCGTTAACGTGGATAATATTCCTCAATATAAGCTTATGTTGCGTCTCGGATTTGAGCCTGTTGAGGTTTTGACGCATTTTGGATTTAGCCACCCAAAGGCAACCTTAAAATACGTTAAATAAAAAAAGGTGAATTTCCCAATATGAGTTGTTATGTTTGGTTATACATTGACCAGTTTTTATATGAAAATTACGAATTTTGAATGATGAATAGAGGAATTTTATTATCAATTTATAAAATGAACGCTAAGCACTGCCTTCTTCCCATACTTTGTTGTGTGCGTCAGAGCATGGTAGCTATTAAATTTTAATAAAAAATTGAGATCATTACAGGGAACTGAAAGCTTCTATGATATTCAGTTAATTTATACTCAAGCCTGAATTATAACCAAACCTATGAGCAACCTGACAAAAAAAATAAAGATAGTTCATATAGTAACCACTCTTGGCACCGGCGGAATGGAAAACGGGATTATAAACCTGTGCAACAGGCATAACAGGGAGATGTTTGATGTGACAGTCTGCTGCCTGAAATCTGCCGGAGCAATGGCAAAACGGCTTC
>JAGGWL010000325.1 GCA_021157555.1 Deltaproteobacteria bacterium
ACAATCTTAAAAGAATACATCTTATCGCGGTTTGCGGCACAGGTATGGGAGCCTTGGCCTGCATGCTTAAGGATACAGGCTTTGACATAACAGGGTCAGACGGGAAGGTTTATCCTCCGATCAGTACTTTTCTTGCAGCCAGTGGTATTGATATAGCGGATGGATTTAAGGCAGACAATTTATCATATTGCCCGGATCTTGTTATAGTCGGCAATGCTGTAAGTAAGGATAATCCTGAAGTAGTCAGGATGATGGAAATGGGGCTGAATTTCTGCTCCATGCCCCAGGCTGTCAGAAATATTTTTGCTAAAGGCAAAAAGACCATTCTGATTACCGGAACCCATGGTAAAACCACCACAGCTTCAATTATTGCCTGGATTCTTCACGAGGCCGGACGTTATGAAAGTAAATGGGATCCTTCTTTTATAATTGGCGGAATTTTGCAAAATTTTGATAGTAATTATCGTGTTGGTCAGGGGGAGTATATAGTAATAGAAGGCGATGAGTACGATACGGCCTTTTTTGATAAAGGCGCCAAATTTTTACATTACAATCCATTCAGGACAGTTCTCACAAGCGTTGAATTTGATCATGCGGATATTTTTGAAGATCTCAATCATGTTAAACGTACATTTAAAACTTTTTTAAATGGTATTTCTTCAAAAAGCAGCCTCTTTGTTTTTGATAATGATGTCAATATTGATACTCTTGTATCTAACGGAAAGTTTCGACTGGAAAAATATGGTAAAAAAGGGTCATCAGCATGGCAACTATCTGATATTAATATTAATCATCCATGGACTGAATTTAGTATTTTCAAATATGGTGATAAATTTGGCAGCTTTAAGACCAGACTGCCGGGAGAGCATAACCTGCTTAATACTTCAGCAGCTATAGCTGTTGCCGATAGTCTGCATATACCTCTTGAAGTTATAAGGGATGCTATTGCGTCGTTTCAGGGAATCAGGAGGCGTCAGGAGGTACGCGGTGTTAAAAAAAATATCACTGTAATGGACGATTTTGCCCATCACCCCACTGCTGTAAGAGAAACAATAAAGGCAGTAAAAGCATATTATCCTGACGGGCGGATTATTGCTGTATTTGAACCTAGAACTAATTCCAGCATGCGAAAAATTTTTCAGAATGTATACCCTCTTTCTTTTGATTTTGCCGATATTATTTGCATACGCAAGCCTCCGCTACTCAATAAAATACCTTTGCACGATCAATTTTCATCAGAAAAACTGGTGGAGGATATAAAGAAGCGTAACAAAGAAGCATACTACTTTCAAAATACAGAAAATATAATTGATTTCCTGATTAAGGAAGCAATACCAAAGGATCTTATACTCATTATGTCAAACGGCGGATTTGATAATATACACGAGAGAATTCTTAATGCATTGTAGTAGTTGTAATTGTACCGTCTCCCCTGTAATCTACCCTCAAAAATTCTAAAACTACACGCCATATTTGAGTTGTCCAGACAGTCAACAGGAATGCCTCCGGCTGCCTGTCATTTAAGAACAGGGCGATTCCAATCAATCCGGTTAAACAGCCAGTACTGTAAAGGCAGGGACAGGAACGATTCTCCATCCGTCCAGCCCGTCAGCATAAGAAATTTTTTTTGTTGCACCATACCCGTTCCTTGGGAAAAGATTTTTTGACATTTTGTTATAAACGCCTTACATGTAAGGAACGTGGACAAAATAACTTCCACAAGTAGGCGCACAGATTTAGGTCAGGTTTGTTCGATCTGAAAGCACAAAAGTTGAAGGAATAGCAAGCTATTTCAATATTTTTGTGCTTTCAGATCGGGCAAAGATGGCCTGAAGCTGTGATGCATAGTTGGGGAAGTTTTTTTGTCCTCGTTCCTAAGGAACTCTCTGAAATTAAACACCGGTGATAAAATTGAAATCATTACTACAGAGAAAAAATAGGACATAATCAGGCCAGTCTCTAAAAAAGTAGATGACATTTTCTGCAAATTGCATAAACCGGGCAGAAAAGCTGTATCTCTTGAAGCTATGGACGATGCAATAAGGAATCGAATGAGTAATAAATTTAAATGAAAGCCATAGATACAAATATCTTATTTCGTCCCCGTTCCTTAGGTCTTTTATTCGTTTAGGTTCATTAGGAACGAGGACAAAACAGAGGAGCTACAATGACAGTTGACCAGTCTTTGAAATCAGATACATTTGGAAAGATTAATTATAATGTGAGCCAAATCGGTTTTGGCGGCTATCGGATCTATGAGAAATCTAAAGAGCACGCGGACGCCCTGGAATATGCTTTGTTAAATGGTTGTAATCTGATCGACACTTCCAGCAATTATACAGGAGGTAAGAGCGAACGGCTCATTGGAAACACCTTAAAACAAATGTTCCAGCAAGGTAAAATTAATCAAGACGATGTTTTAATTATATCCAAAGGGGGATATGTTCAGGGTGAAAACCTGGCCATTGCCAGGGAGCATGAAGCCCAGGGTCATGCCTTTTCGGAAATGGTTAAATACATGGAAGGATGCTGGCATTGCATTCATCCGGATTTTCTGGAAAATCAGTTGCAGCGTACTCTGAATAATCTGCAAATAGACAGTCTGGATATTTATCTGCTGCACAATCCTGAATATTTCTTAACCCACATCAAGCAAAAGCATCTTATGGATCCTGTATCTGCTCAGAAGGAATATGAGCGCCGCATTGGGCAGGCATTTTGCTGGCTGGAAGAAAAAATTAAAAACGGCAAGATTAAAGCTTATGGAATTTCTTCGAATACCTTTATCAGTCCGGCTGATGATTTTGAGTTTACCTCTCTTGAAAGAGTGCTTGAAATTGTCGAAGCCATTACACCTGACCATAATTTTAAAGTCATCCAGTTTCCCCTTAACCTCTTTGAATCAGGTGCATGCCTGGAAAAAAATCAAGCCTGTGGTACTAAAACGCTGCTCGAATTTGCTTTGGAAAAAAATATAACGACTCTAATAAACCGTCCATTAAATGCTATCGTCAACAATAAAATGATTCGCCTGGCCGATTTTGATAATATTAATCACAAGCTAATCATGGAGAATTTTTCAAAGTTACAAAAAAAAAGCATGGACATGGAAAGCAGGTTTAAAACTGATTTTAAAATCAAATGGCCGAAGGACAGTGATTTAAGTCCAGCCAACAGACTTTTCTCAATTCCCTATTATCTTTCCTCAGCTTTCATTGAAATTAATGGCTGGGAGCACTGGGACTATGAAAAAGAGTACCGCATTATGCCTCAAATATATGAAGATGTAAATGATCTGGAGAATATCATGCCGACGGATGTTGAGTGGCAGGAGTGGGTCGTAGAATTTTCGCAATCCATATTCAAACTGCTTGAAATTACTACAACCCAGTTTAAAACTTCGAAACATGCCTTTGCAGAAATGTTTTGTCAAAGGTTGGATGAACTTGAACCGGCCTTGAAATCATCCGCCTCACTTTCACAAAAAACACTGCGGATACTGGAATCTATCCCTGGAGTTAATACTATTCTTTTAGGCATGCGCAAGAGAGATTATATAGATGATGCACTTGAAACTCTCAAAAAAACGCCTATTCAGGATGCGATAAGTATCCTTTCGTCTATTTCTCAAGAAGAATTGATTAAACAATGGAATTAGCCGATATTGGGTGATATTATGAAATTTTTTTTTTGTCTGATTGGAATGGTAATGATTGTAGAAGGCCTGCCGTATTTTGTCTGTCCCGCACAAATGAAAGTATGGGTAAGGAAAATTCTCGACATGCCGAACAACAGTTTGCAAAAATCAGGTCTTATACTTATGCTTATAGGGCTGTTTTGCGTTTATTTAGGAAAAACATAGCCATTAAGCATGGAGACCAAACGCAGATTAAAAGTTCTTATATTGGCTATCTTTCTAAAGGAATTACTCCTAAATTCTGCTTGTAATTTTTTAATATGATCATTTTTACCTAAGGAATTTATTAAAATTGAATAAAAAAAATAATTTAGAACAAGAACTTAGTTATTTAGGTTTACTTGACAAAGCCAGAGAAATCTATTTTGAATTAGGCGAAAGGGCGGTTCTTTCATACATTAAATCAAGTTACCGCCTTTTAAGCAAAGTTTATCACCCGGATTTGAATCCTGAAAAACAAAGCCAGGCCAATATGACCCAGCACAGGCTAAACAGGGTAAGCCGTATCATTAGCAATATGAGTGATGAAGAATTGATTGATGTTATAAGAAATGGGAGTTTAAAAAAATCTGACAAAAAAAAAAAAGTGCTAGTTGTGGAGGACGAATTCGGACTTCAGGATATATTTAGAAATATATTTCTTATGGAAGGATATGATGTAATGGTTGCTATTGATGGGGAGGCTGGATATGATGCCTTTTGCCAGTTTGAACCGGATCTTGTCTTTACCGATGTTGTAATGCCTAAATTGAGCGGCATTAAGCTGATAGAAAAAATAAGAAAAATCAAACCAAATATAAAAGTAATATATACCAGTGGTTTTTTCGGAATTGATGCCCTCAGGAAAAATCTTAACCAGGAAATTTTAAAATATAATTATCGTACCCTTTCCAAACCCTTTAAACTAAGTTCAATGCTGCAAATGGTTGAAAAATATATGGATGAAAATATAAAACCCGACAAATTTGTCAGAGGGGTTTAGGGCTTGGGACGAAATAACTTCCTCCCTATAGCGCTCAGATAAATTTAGACGCCGCACTATCTGCTTCGCGAGCCAATGATATCTCTGCTAACTACAGGATGCTATATTCTTACCGTTTCTTGTAACAAATACCTGCTGTGTAATTTTCCCCCCACACGCATTGGTGCCTTCAGGAATATAGTCGTGAGAATGTTTGGGCGAGTAAGCGGGCGACCCGCACCCTTTTTCATGATTTTTGAGTAGAATACATTTTTTTTTAACTTAAAGCATAATAACACTTGAAATGAAAAATTCAATCTGATAAATACTATCCTTTGTGGTGGGTGTAGCTCAGTTTGGTAGAGCTCTTGGTTGTGGCCCAAGTGGTCGAGGGTTCAAGTCCCTTCACTCACCCCATTAAAAAACATGAGCGCCTGTAGCTCAGCTGGATAGAGCGCCGGACTTCGAATCCGTAGGCCGCAGGTTCGAATCCTGCCAGGCGTACCACTAAAATCAATGGGTTAGCCGATTAAAGGACTAACCCTTTTGTCATTATGCTACCATTCTGATAGCAAGTTTCCAAAAAATTGTTTTTTTTCAATCTTTTCGCTGCTTCCTGATTTACAGCTTTCATTAAATTAGCATAACATTCAATGTCATAGTCGGTGAAGAATGACCAAGTTGAGATTGAATATATTTTATATTTTTTCCTTCTTCAATAAGAAGGCTTGTGTATGTGTGTCTTATAGTTTTGGTAACCTAAATTTTCCGACTATTGCGGTAGGTATTCTAATTATTTTTACACTGTAGTTTTATGATTTTGAACGGCCCCATCAGTCGCTGAATAGAAATACACCTGTAAAGGGTGTTGCAAAGTAAAAAAACTTTTATAGTAAAATCAATTAGTTAACCCAGAAAACCCCCATTTTTCCATTATGGCGTAACCACTTGTTTTAACT
>JAGGWL010000338.1 GCA_021157555.1 Deltaproteobacteria bacterium
AAAATGATTTCCTGTTTTTTAAGAAAATTTGTAAAAGAAGCAAGGTTACAGCCGTCATTATAACCGGTTTCATGCTGCATCACTCTGTAGCCGGATGCTGAGATAACAAGATATATATTTAAAGGATTTTCTATAAGAGCCTTCAAAAGCCTTATCCCGTAAATAGAACCTGAAGCGCCGCACATTGCGACTATAATACGTTTTTTCATATCCACCTCCTGGTTAGTTCATCAAAAAGGATTCCCATAAAAAGTGTTACTGAAATAATACTGTTAACATGAAAAAATGCTATCCTGATTTTTTCAAGGTCATCAAACCTTACAATTCGATGCTCAATGATAAGCAAAATTCCAATCATAAAAAGAGCCAATAGATAAATCAAATGCATATCAAAAGCAAAATAAATCAGGCAAAAAAAAAAAAATGAGAAAAAATGCATGATTTTAGAGATCACAAGCGCCTTTTTTATGCCAAAGCCGGCCGGAATGGAATAAAGGCCGGCTTTTCTATCAAAATCAATATCCTGACAAGCATAAATAATGTCAAACCCTGCAATATAAAACATAAGCGCCAGGGATAATAATAGAATAGAAAACGAAAATGTATTGGTCAGGGCAATCCAGGCGCCAACAGGCACAAGTGAAATTACAAATCCGAGATAGAGATGTGAAAGCAAAGTAAATCTTTTGGCGTATGAATAGGAAAAAAGAATAATTAACACGGGAAATGCAAAATAAAAACAGATTCTGCCAAGCATTACAGACGCAAAAATAAAAACAATGGAAAAAAGCAGGACAAAAATGCCTGCAGATACAAGAGAAATATCTTTGGCAGGAATTGCGCGCATGGCTGTTCGGATATTTTTGGCATCAAACCCGACATCTGCGATTCTGTTAAAACCCATTGCCGCAGAACGTGCACTTGTCATGGCAATCAGCACCCAGAATATATCTGTCCAATCAACAGTGTATTGCCTCCAGGCGAGTATTGCTGCTGCAAGAGCAAATGGAAGCGCAAAAATGGTATGGGAAAACTTGATCATCCTGAAATATATAAAAATATTTTTTGCAAGGGATATTTTTTTATTGTTTTTCATATTTTAACTAATGAACTCATATAGTTGTCCTATCCTTCGACTGCGCCTATTGAATGATTGACGCGGCATTTAATGGAAAGTGCAGTTGTTTTATAACGGGGCACAGGGACCACAACCATACCGATAAAAGCACCAAACGGACATTTCTGTATTATACTGTTCCGCTCAAGCATGGATACGAATCGGTATGATGCAAAGGGAAATTGGCAGACAGTTCCCCATGACAAAGGCACATCTCCCAAAATTGTTTTTATTATCTTCTTAAGCTCCCATATACTGAAAAATTGAGCGTGATTAAAAATAGTACTGGTGAAGATACCTTTTACTCGTCTCTGAAAACCTTTAAGGGCATAGCGGTTTAACACTCCTATAAAGACTCTGTCTTTTGTTACTCTGAAAGCCTCTTCCAGAGCTTTTTTCGGTTCTTCGACGAATTCGAGAGTTGTCATTAAAGATGCATAATGGAAAAAATTGTCATCAAAGGGAAGCCGCTCAGCAAAGCCTCTATGTAAATCTGCACGATTTTTGATTTTGCCTGCTGCAATATCAAGCATATAGGGGGATGGATCAATTCCTGTAACCTGCAAACCCATTTCAAGATATTTAAGCAAACTTTCGCCGGTACCGCAGCCTATGTCAAGCAGTGTTCTGCCTTTCTCCGGTTTAAGCATATCTATCATAAGATCGGTTTCCAGAGAAAGGGCGAACCTGTTCGCAGGATTTTGAAACCAATTATCGTAAAATCTGGCATTATGAAAATCAAATACGTAACCCATAGATTATCTATTTAAAATAAACGACATTTTTTATCAACATTTTCTATTAAATATTTATTGACGATATTCTTTTCTTGAATTAAAATAATATTATGTAAAGTCAAAAAGTTATTAGTTATTTATCATTACCCCTTTGTCTATTTGATATTTTCAGGAGTTCGCTTTTTCAGGAGGTAGTATGGCATTAACCAAAAATGATATTGTTGCGAAAATTTACCAACTCGGTTTTACAAAAAACAAATCTGTTGAAATTGTTGAAATACTGCTGGAAATTATAAAGAATACTCTGAAAAATGAAAATGATTTGCTGATTTCAGGATTTGGAAAATTTTGTATTAAAAAGAAAAAGCAAAGAAGAGGACGCAACCCTGCAACAGGTGCTGATTTGATGCTCAGGGAAAGAAAAGTGGTTACATTTAAATGCTCAGGCAGGTTAAGAGAAAGGATCAACAGCTAAGAGCATTTTTTCAACAAATATAAGGGAACTGGAAGGAAATAATCTACGCATATCGTGCAGATTTTTTGTTCGTCTTCGTTTCTAAGTTCCCTAATTAAGGAGATTTTTTAATGCGTGCCAGCATAACCGGAATTGGGCATTTTGTGCCTGAGCGTAAACTTACAAATTTCGATCTGGAACAGATGGTTGATACGAATGACGAATGGATCTATACACGAACAGGTATCAAAGAGAGAAGGATTCTGGACAAGGATAAAGGTGTCTCAGATATGGCTGTCAAAGCAGCAAAGAAAGTCCTTGCCCAAACAGATACCCACCCGGATGAACTTGATCTTATCATAATGGCCACAACAACATTCGATATGATGTTTCCTTCCACGGCTGCAATAGTACAAGATGCACTTAATGCCAAAAATTGCTGGGGATATGATCTGGTGACAGGCTGTTCCGGTTTTTTGTTCGCAATTTCTACTGCTTCTCAGTTCATTGAAACAGGTAAGCACAAAAAGGTTATGGTTATAGGCGCAGATAAAATGAGTTCCATCTTGAATTACAAGGATCGAAATACATGTATTCTTTTTGGAGACGGTGCGGGAGCCGTACTCCTTGAGCCATCTGATGAAGACGATTACGGAGTTGAAGACTATATTAATCACATAGATGGTTCCGGCGGCCAGTATCTATATATGCCCGGCGGCGGCAGTCTGCATCCTGCAAGTTACGAAACAATTGATAAAGGCATGCACTTTGTTCATCAGGATGGAAAAATATTATTTAAAAAAGCAATAATAGCAATGACAGATAGCTTTAAGGAAATTACTGAAAAAAACAATCTTACTACTCAAGATATAAAATTTTTCATACCACATCAGGCTAATGCAAGAATAATAAAAGCTGTAGCGGAAAAACTTGGACTGACAAAAAAACAGGCAGTTATAAATATTGAAAAACATGGTAATACTACAGCCGCTACAATTCCTATTGCAATGTCGGAACTTTATCAGAACGGAAAA
>JAGGWL010000375.1 GCA_021157555.1 Deltaproteobacteria bacterium
GGGCGTTTTGAAATTGGCTCAATTAATTAAAATTTTTAATGGGTGTTTTTTTACTATTATGATTATAATCGGTAACCTTTTTGATGCTATCGCGGTTGTCCTTTACTATATCCTTAATATATATATGTGGATTATTATTGCAAGGGCTGTTCTCTCCTGGGTGAATCCTGATCCGTATAATCCTATAGTCCGGTTCATTCATAATGTTACAGAGCCAGTATTATATAAAATCCGTACCAGGCTGCCTGTTGATTTAGGAGGGATAGATCTGTCGCCTATCATTGTTTTTCTTGCAATTATTTTCCTTCAAAAATTTGTTGTAGGAAGTCTTAGAGGAATAGCTTTTAATCTTCTATCCGGCTAAAGAATAGGGATGCTAATATTAAATGAAAACCACACCAATTGATATAAAACAACAACAGTTTAAGGTAAAATTCAGAGGATTTGACATTCATGAAGTCGATTCTTTTCTTGAGCAGATGGCTGATACCTTTGAATTTATGCAGCGTGAAATAGAAGTTTTAAATGAAAAAACAACCCGTCTTAAACTTGAGAATCAGGGATATAGAGAACGTGAAGATACTTTTAAGCGCGCCATACTCAATTCTCAGGAAGTCCTTGAACAAATCAAGGACAATGCCACTAAATCGGCAGAAATCATGATTGCAGACGCAGAGGTCAAGGCCGAGAAGATCTTGAACAGGGCTCAGAACAGGCTTTCACAGCTCCACGAAGACATTACGGAATTAAAACGGCAGAGAATGCAGATTGAGGTTCAGATACGGTCAATAATTGAAACACATACCAAGCTCCTTGATATGGGGCAGGAAGAGACAAAAAGACTGGACGATGCCGATTCCAGGGTTAAGCTGCTGCAACACGCTTAGGAACGGGCACGAAATAACTTCCCCAACTATGCATCTTTCTGCAATATTTCTATATAGGATTTAAGCAAGCTTAATGCTTCTTCTTCAGACGATATCCTGGTGATGGATTTTCTGAATCTGCTGCTGCCCGGCAACCCTTTAACAAACCAGCAAAGTCGGCTTCGCATTATGCGGCAGGCGTGTTTTTCTCCAAAATATTTTACTGAATTTTTAAGATATTTTATCATAATGGCAAAGCGCTGAGCAAGATTGATATCATATTGGTTTCCACTGAGCATTGCCAGGATCTGCTTAAAAATTAATGGATGTCCGATTGCCGCTCTGCCGATCATAACAGCATTACAGCCGGTTTCTTGTATCATTCTGATGGCATCAGCCGGATGATTAATGTCTCCATTTCCGATTACTGGAATTGAAATATTTTTTTTAATATTAGCAATAAGCCGCCAGTCTGCATGACCCCCAAAGCCCTGTGTTGCAGTGCGAGGATGTATAGCAATGGCATCCATGCCGCACTCCTGTGCCAGCGCTGCAATTTTCAAGGCATCTTCTCCTGATTTATTCCAACCGGATCTGATTTTTATGGTAACCGGAACATTTACGGCCTGGCGTACAGCCGTTATGACTGCGGCCGCTTTATCAGGATCTTTCATCAGAGCCGCGCCTGATCCTGTTTTAAGCACTTTTTTAACTGAACATCCAAAATTGATGTCAATAATGTCAGCTCCCCCGAATTCTACCATCCGCGCTGCTTCCGCCATAAGGGAAGGATCAGAGCCAAATATCTGAACAGCAAGAGGCTTCTCGGCGGGTAGACTGTCAAGCAACCGCTCTGTTTTTTTGGATTGATAAACAAGACCATTGGCGCTGACCATCTCTGAGCAGACAAGGGCAGCTCCGGATTCTTTGGCAAGCAAGCGAAAAGGAAGATTTGTAATCCCTGCCAGAGGAGCCATAATTGTTATATTATCAAGTTTAACAGAACCTATTCTCACTCAAGAACCTCAGAGTTTTTATAAGAAATGGTTTTTTTTGAAGACGGATTTGCATAACAGAAGAGACAGTTGTGATAACACGGATGCATGCTATATGAGCCGATGTCGACTGAAATTTTGCATCCGCATCCTTGTTTTATTCTTTGTCCTGTATCTTTTCTCATAGAAAGCTCTCCTCCGTATAATTTTACAAGCAGATCATTCGGTATGCATGAACTTGCCTGTATGCTTGAATCTCCGGATAATTTATCAAGAAGCTCTTTTTCACAGCATGTAAAAAGTTTGATATCAAGTGTTTTGAGTTCACGTTCCATCTTCAATAGAATACTTATTTTTTTTCCATAATGCGGCTCAATAAATGAAAAGCCCTGTATAGATGCCGCCCTTTTTTTAATTTTAACATAATGATCCATGAAGCTGGTTATACATCTTTTTACGCCGTTCTCTGATGCGAATTTTGCGATGCGGATAAAATCATGCATATTGTTTTCTGTTTTACATTCGCCTGCTTTATAAAAGCATACAGGGTCAAACCGCCAGTTGATTGATTCAGGGTTAAAATAATCGCAAAGATATGATAATTGATCAAGGCGATCATTTAATGAAGGCACATTTGGTTCAAGAAGAGAATTACAGGAATTTATAGTAAAGTTGAAAAAAAGGTTATACCCTTTTTTTTGCAGATTTTTTCCAAAATCGCTTTTAATAAATGGTCTGAAATTTTTTGACCAGAAAACTATCGTATGCACTTTGTCAGGAGTAGCCGGGGTTATGGAAACATGCCCGTTATAGGGATTGGTTGTTTTAAAAAAACCTTTTTTGATCTGTTGGGCAAACCATTTTAAATAAAAAGCGGGGATATCTGTTCTTCTTGAGGCGGATATTACTATTTTTTTTGCAGGCTGCATTTAAGTATTAAAAGCAATCAGATCTTCATTTTTTTCTGTCTGCCAACGAAATGACTCTGGAAGTGCCGGTTTTAGGTTTCCTTTTTTTTTGCTCCGCCTGAGGTTTTATTTTTTTATCCCTTTCAGGAGAAATTACTGGTTCCAGCCGCATTTTTTTACCATCCATTGTAAATTCTACACCTTCAATATAAGCGGTTCGTAAAAGCCATGTTACAGTCTGAAGTGGTATTTGTAGTATTAGCATCTTGACATGATACCAGTCATTTTTATGATCAGGTAAAAATTCTTCTATCCTGGCGAAGGCTAAAGGCTTATCTTCGCAATATATCAAAACAATATCATTTTCCTGTGACATTTTATATTATAGAAAGGTCAAGGCTTAATTCCTGGTTGTCATTTCATCCACAGACATCCTGAAATGATGGTGGAAAAAATTTTAATTCCCTCAAGAATAAAAGCCTGAGCCCTCATATCTCCCTGTAAAAATTTTTTTGATCAATTTAATACATTAAATGATTTTATTTGTCAAGAATGAAGGCCGGCCCTCCAGGACGATTGCATCATAGCATTTAGGGTTGCGTCAACCATCCAATTGATAATGGTTGACATTTATCTGCAAAAAAAATAGACTTCCGTTAAAAATGCAAACTATTTTTTGAGTTTGATAGGGATGAAGGATGTCAAATTCTGGAGGTTTTGTAAACGTGTTAAAATTTTTTGAAGAATTAACAAACAGAGTCATTAATGGCGGTGAGGTAACTTTTGGTGAAGCCTCGCACCTGATGGAGATTGATAAACAACGAGATATTATGCATTTAATCGGTTTTGCCAACAGCATCAGGGATGAGTTTAAAGGATCGCTGATTAATATTTGCGCGATTACAAATGCAAAATCCGGCCGATGCAGTGAAGATTGCAGGTTCTGTTCTCAATCTTCCCATTACAGCACGACAATTGATAAATATCCTTTGCTCAAAAAAGGCGAACTTATTGCCAGAGCCAGGCGGGCGGCTGAATCCGGTATCAACAGATTCAGTATTGTCGTCAGCGGAAGGGATGTTGAAAATTCCGCTGAATGGGAATCTATCTGCGGAACTATTAATGAAATGCGCTTGATTGAAGGACTGGATATCTGCGCTTCGCTCGGCACACTTACCAAAGAATCCGCAAGAGATTTAAAAAAAGCAGGCCTTACAAGGTATCATCATAATCTTGAAACTTCAGAAAGCTTTTTTCCCTCTATATGTACAACCCATTCTTACGGAATCAGGGCAGAAACAGTAAGAACAGCCAAAGAGGCTGGTATGTCCGTATGCTGCGGTGGTATTTTCGGCCTTGGCGAGAGAAGAACCCAGAGAATAGAGCTTGCTTTTACCTTAAAGGAGCTTGATGTCGATTCCATTCCTCTAAATTTTTTGAATCCTGTTCCCGGTACTCCGCTTGAGAATGCAAAGCCTCTCCATCCCATGGAAATATTAAAAATAATAGCTTTGTTTCGTTTTATTAACCCAAAAAAAGGAATCCGCATATGCGGCGGAAGAGCCAAAAATCTGAGAAGCATCCAGTCTTTAATCTTTGCTTCCGGCGCAAGCGGACTTATGGCAGGCGACTATCTTACAACTGCCGGCAGCAATCTTGATGATGATAAGCAGATGATTAAAGATCTTATGCTGGAAAGGATTTAATGGATACTAATATAAATTTGCAGCTTGAGCAGGATGACAAAAAATATATCTGGCATCCTTTTACGCAGATGAGGGATTATGAAAAAGAGAAGCCTCTTATAATAGAAAAGGGTAAAGGTTCATATTTGTGGGATATTTATGGGAATAAATATATAGACGGCATCTCATCTTTATGGGTTACTACTCACGGGCATGGACGAAAAGAAATTGACGATGCGATTTCCGCCCAGGCGGCCCTTGTATCACATTCCACCCTGCTTGGTTTGTCACACCCCAGGGCAATTGAACTGGCAAAAAGACTGGTTAAAATAACACCAGATGGACTCAGTAAAGTTTTTTACTCGGAAAGCGGTTCCACAGCAGTAGAAATTGCTTTAAAAATAGCATTTCAATACTGGCAGCAGTCTATTGAAAATACCTCTAAGAAAAAATTTATATCTCTCAGCAATGCTTATCATGGAGACACAATCGGAAGTGTAAGCGTGGGAGGTATCGACCTTTTTCATGAAATATATCACCCCTTGCTTTTTGACGTACACAAAGCTGCAGCGATTGACTGTTACAGGTGCAGTTCTGGTAAAACCTGGCCGGAGTGCGGTCTTGAATGCCTTGAACAACTGGAAGAGACTATAAAAAAATGTCACCATGATACTGCTGCATTGATTATTGAACCTGTTGTTCAGGGCGCTGCCGGTATGCTTATCTCCCCGCCCGGTTATTTAAAAAGGGTCAGGGAGCTTTGCACGGAATATAATATTTTGATGATCGCCGATGAAGTGGCAGTCGGCTTTGGCAGAACCGGAAAAATGTTCGCCTGCGAACATGAAAATGTAAAACCGGATATTATTACGCTGGGCAAGGGGCTTACAGGAGGCTACCTCCCCCTCGCGGTTACAATGGCCACTGATAAAATATATAATGCCTTTTTAGGGCAATTCGATGAATTCAAGACCTTTTTTCATGGTCATACCTATACAGGAAACCCCCTGGCGTGCGCGGCCGCCTTGGCAAACCTTGATATTTTTGAAAAAGACAAAACTTTAAAAAACCTTCAGGAAAAGATCGCTGATTTAAAAGCAGGATTAAAACGGTTTTCAAAACTATCCCATGTGGGAGATATCAGGCAATTCGGATTTATGGCCGGGATAGAGCTGGTGGCTGATAAAAAAACAAAAGAGCCATTTCCGGTTGGAGCCAAAACAGGCGTCAGAGTAATCCGGGAAGCCAGAAAACGCGGCTTGATCATAAGGCCCCTGGGAGATGTGATTGTTCTGATGCCGATCCTGGCCATAACTACGGAAGAGCTTAATGACTTGCTGGAAATAACCTTTGAATCAATCACAACTGTAACCGGGGAGTAAGGGTCTGTTGATGTTCGCGCATTTTCAAAAGGAACTGAACCGCTTAAAAGAGAAGGGGCTCTACCGGGCTCTCAAAAAAGTAAGCAGCTCGGTTGATACCACTGTAATTATAAATGGCCGTGAAGTAATTCTTTTTTCTTCAAATAATTATCTTGGACTTGCAAATCATCCTGCTTTAAAAAAGGCGGCTATTTCTGCTTTGCAAAATTATGGTTCCGGAGCAGGTGCTTCCAGGCTGATCTCCGGCAATCTGGAAATCCATGAAAAACTGGAGCAAAGGATAGCAGCCTTTAAAAAATGCAGCGCTGCTATTATCTTTTCAACAGGCTATATGGCAAATATAGGAGCCATTACATCCCTGGCAGGTAAAAATGACCTTATTCTGAGTGATCAGCTAAACCATGCCAGTATTATTGATGCCTGCAGGTTGAGTGAGGCGGAAACAAAAATATATCCTCACAAAGATTTTGCGGCGCTTGAAGAAATTCTCAGGCAGGCCATACGCCGTCATGGCAAGGCTGGGTATAATAATATTTTTTTTATTACTGACGGTATTTTCAGTATGGACGGTGATATCACGCCACTTCCTGATCTGCTGAAAATCGCAGAGCAGTACAATGCTCTGGTGATCCTTGATGATGCCCATGCTACAGGCGTAATCGGAAATAATGGAGGCGGGACACCCGAATATTTCGATATTGCCGATAATAAACGTTTAATTCAGATCGGCACTTTCAGCAAGGCCATGGGAAGCCTGGGCGGCTATGTGGTCGGACATGAATTAATAGTAGAATTTCTCATAAACAGAGCCAGAAGTTTTATATACTCAACCGCTTTACCTCCCAGCGTAGTAGCTGCTTCAATTGCCGCCATTGATATCTTGGAGAATGATAAAACTCTGCTGCATTCTTTGCAGAATAATATTGACAGATTTAAAAAAGGGATAGCAGAAATTGGATACGATTCCATGGAAATAGAGACTCCAATCATACCAATTATAATCGGAGATGCGGATCTGACCATGAAATTTGCCGATGCATTATTTGAAAAAGGGGTCTATGCTCCCGGCATAAGGCCGCCGACTGTTCCTGATAATCAAAGCAGAATCAGGGTAAGCCTGATGTCGTCACACACAGAAGATCAAATCAACACAGCTCTTTCTGTTTTTGAAGAAGAAGGGAAGAGATTAGGAATAATTTAGAAAAATGACTAAAGGTTTCTTCATAACAGGCACTGATACAGAGGTAGGCAAAACTGTTGTAACTGCCGGGCTGGCAGGAGCAATCAAGGCCAGGGGTTTCAATGTGGGAGTAATGAAGCCGGCAGCTTCAGGGGCAGTAATGCATGACGGACGGCTTATATCCAATGATGTGGCTTTCCTCTTAAAGTCGATCAACAGTCAGGAAGACCATCAGATTGCAGCTCCGTTGACAATTGAACCTCCGCTGGCTCCGCTGGCGGCATCAATGCTGGAGAACATTCCGATTGAACCGGAAAAAATTTTTAAAGCTTTTGATATAATGCGTCAAAAATATGACGTTGTCCTGGTTGAAGGGATAGGAGGGATTTTGGTTCCTCTGACAGAGGTTTATTCTATCGCAGATTTGATAAAAGATATGGGCATTCCCCTGATTATTGTTGCCCGGCCGGGCATAGGCACAATTAATCATACCCTTTTGACCATAAATGAAGCCGAAAAAAGGGGTATTGAAGTGAAGGGGTTTATTATAAACGGTATGGACATTAATCAAGCCGGAGATGCCGAAAAAACAAATCCCGAAATTATTAAAAAAATATCCGGCAAGACCCTGCTTGGAATTCTTCCTTTTGATCCCAAAGTCAATATGGAAAAATTTGCCATAGGGGATATTGTGGCATTAACTGAAAAGCATTTAGATTTAGAACAAATACTGCACTAAAAAATAAATTATTTCGTCCCCGTTATTTATTGATAAATTCATAATTATTTTTTTTATCCTGTTTCAATCCTTCAAGTTCTATCATTTTTTTTATTTCATTTTTTATTTCTATTCTTCCCACCTTGCCGGGCTTATGGCTTGACTTAAAAGCTATGAGCGCAAATTATGGTTGGCATAAAATATGCTTAATTGTTTTAACATGTTCTGAATATTTAATATGTTAGAGGGAGTCAAGGCCTGACCTCTAATTAAAAAAGGGGGTGCTGTTGACTAAAAATGGTAAAAAGCTAATTTTTTATAAAAATTATAGCTGATAGATACAAAACAAAAAATATTTTTTTAGTTAGAACAATTATTCAAGGAAAACAAAAATGAAAAAGAAATTTATAGTTAGTTTGGCAACGGGGCTATTAATATTTTGTGTGGTTGGCATGGCTCAGGCAAGCAATATTATTAATGCGAATGAATCAAGTACAACAAGTGGCGATGATGACACAACCGCTACCGCCTATGAACTAGGAACTTTATCTGCTGGTGATTGCTTTAAAATTAATGGATGGATAGATGAAAATGAGGCTGATGATGTAGATATATACGAATTTGCAATATCTAATACAATGTCATTGTTTTTCGATATTGACTATGCCAATGATATTGATAATCCAAATGATAACGACACTGGCGTAGATACAGTACTGGCTATATTTAATATGAATAATGAATTATTGAGCTATAACGATGATAGCGATGTATTTGATTGGGTTGGCAACGACCCTGGTTCCGTTCCTAACGGAGATTTGGATTCATTAATTGGCGCATTGGAATTATCTGCGGGAAGCTATTATGTTGCGGTTTCTGCTTATATGAATAATCCTGAGGCGTGGGATGATGTTTGGAGTGAAGGCTGGGAGTCAGGTTTAGCAAGCCTTTCTACTAGTGGTTATTTATTTGATGGTATGAATATGGAAGGAAGTACTTATTCTCTATCTGGAGGTGCAGAAACCACAGGAAACTATCAATTGATAATTAGTGAAGATTTTGATGGTGCAGCAACTGTTCCCGTACCAGCCACTATCCTTCTTTTTAGTACTGGTTTAGCTGGGCTTGTTGGTTTAAGAATTGAAAGAAAAAATAAATAA
>JAGGWL010000107.1 GCA_021157555.1 Deltaproteobacteria bacterium
ATATTATCCCGAAGGGATTAGGTCGTATAGCCGGTGGTTTTAACCACCGGTAAAATATATTCAAGGCAATTAGTCCTGAAGGGACGACGTTAAAAAATTAACAAACATATTAATAATTTATGGGAAGCACATTAACCAATCTAATTTATCACGTGGTATTTAGCACGAAAGCACAGGAACCAATGATTATCCAAGAAATCAGGGATGAGCTTTTATCGGTATATGGGTGATATTGTCAAAGGAATTTATCCGGATTCTTAAACGCCATCAGGTTGAATATAACGAACACCTTTGGACTTGAAGGAAATACGCCGTCCCTTCAGGACTTGAAAAATGGTGTGTATCTCACATACCGGTGGTTAAAACCACCGGCTATACGACTTTTCCCCTTCAGGGAAGTTGGAACGAGGACGAAATAACTTTATCAGGGAGATCTTTGCAAAATGTTCAATACTAATGACTTAATCCGTATTAAAAAGAGGGGACTTACGACAAGAGAGATAATATCGCAAATAAATTTTTTCAAAAAAAGCGATTTTTATTTACATTTGAACCGTCCATGTAAAGTTGGCGACGGGATAACCGTTTTAGAGCAGCATCAGATTGCCAAACTGGTTGAGTTATACACAAAAGAATCATTATCAGGTAGAGTAATGAAATTTGTGCCGGCTTCAGGAGAGGCCAGCAGAATGTTCAAGATATTACATTTCCTCAATAATCTTGATGTTAATATTAACGATGATTTTATAAATACTGAAGTGGAGGCAGATGTTGGCAGGGATTTTGAAATATTTGTAAAAAGCATCAAAAAATTTGCATTTTACGATGCTTTAAAAGCGGTTATGAAAAAAAATAATCTTGACATAGATCATCTTACAGGTGCAGGAGAATATAAAAAAATTCTGGAGTATATTTTAACACCTAAAGGACTTAATTATGGAAATTTACCTAAGGGATTGATAGAATTTCATAAATACTCATCCTGTTCAAGAACACCATTTGAAGAACACCTGGTTGAAGCAGCAGAATATACAAAGGATCAGAATAATCAATGTAGAATTCATTTTACCGTTTCACCAGATTATGCTCTCTTGATAAAGGAGCATATTAATGAAAAAAGTAAATTTCATGAAAAATCGGGAATTAATTTCAAAATAACCTATTCTTCTCAACAACCTTCCACTGACACCATTGCCGTTGACGAGCAGAACAACCCTTTCCGGGAGGCAGCATATGGAAAACTTTTCTTCCGTCCTGGAGGACATGGTGCTTTGCTGAATAACCTCAATTCGGTTAATGGTGATATAATTTTTTTAAAAAATATTGATAATGTTGTGCCTGACCGGCTAAAACAAAATACCTTTTTATATAAAAAGGCTTTGGGCGGTTTTTTGGTGGAATTACAGAATAAAATTTTCATTTTTTTGAGGAAGCTGTCAAGCGGAGATATTGATCAGCAGAATTTTGAAGAAATGTTCGACTTTATAAAAAAATGTTTATTGATCAGTATGCCAAACGATCTCAAGAGTGCTTCAAAAAAAGAAAAGTCAGCCTGGCTTTTCTCAAAATTAAACAGGCCGATCAGAGTATGCGGTATGGTAAAAAATACAGGTGAGCCTGGGGGCGGACCGTTTTGGGTGGAGGATAAAGATAAAACCATTTCCCGGCAAATCGTAGAATCAGCACAGGTTAACCCTGAATCAAAAACACAGCAGTCTATACTCTCTTCTGCAACCCATTTCAATCCTGTGGATATTGTATGCGGCGTGCGTGATTTTCAGGGAAACCAGTTTGATTTAAAAAAAAATGTTGATAATGAAGCGGTATTTATTTCAAATAAATCAAAAAACGGCAAACCGCTTAAAGCCCTGGAACTTCCCGGTCTCTGGAACGGGGCAATGTCATTCTGGAATACTGTTTTTATTGAAGTTCCTGAAATTACATTTAAGCCTGTGAAGGCTGTAAATGATCTGCTCAGATCAGAACATCAGAATCCCTAAAGTGAAAGATTAAAGTGAAAAATAAAAATAATAACCGACCTTTTTTACAATCTTTCCCATCACTATTTGCGAAAGGTTTTTGTATGGGAGCCGCTGATGTTGTGCCTGGGGTTTCCGGTGGAACCATGGCGCTTATTCTCGGCATTTACAGAGAACTTATTTTTTCCATCAAATCATTTGATTTAATTTTTTTCAGGCTTTTATTCTCCCTGAAAATCAAAAAAGCTTTTGACCATGCCTCATGGGAATTTGTCCTACCTTTGCTGGCTGGAATTTTAACCGCTGTTTTCACACTTTCAGGAATTTTAAGCTGGCTTCTTCAGAACAAACCGGTGCCCTTATGGTCATTTTTTTTTGGTTTGATATTAGCGTCTATATTTACTTTAATTCAACATTTTAAAAAATGCACATTATGGATTCTGTTATGGATTATCCTTGGAGCAGTCTGCACCTATTATCTCGTAGGATTGATGCCGGCAGCAACTCCTGATAAAGCGTGGTTCCTCTTTTTATGCGGGGCAGTGGCAATATGCGCTATGATTTTACCAGGAATTTCAGGTGCATTTATTCTGGTTCTTTTAGGGAAATATCAATTTGTATTAGAAGCTGTTCATCAACGGGATTTCCTGATTCTCTTACTGGTGGCTGCAGGAGCAGGAGCAGGATTATTCTCCTTTGTTCGTATTCTCAACTGGTTTTTTAAAAAATATCCGAATGTTACAATAGCCGTTTTAACCGGCTTCATGCTTGGATCATTAAGAAAGATCTGGCCATGGAAAAAAATGATGTTCAGCGCTGCGGGCACATTCCAAAAAAATATTTTGCCGGAACAGTGGAACATTGATCTTATAATGGCTGTATCCATATCTATTGCCGGATTCCTGGTTGTTTTTTTGTTAAACTTTTGGGCGAAAAAAAGAGAATAGCTTAATTTCAGGCATCGTTGAAGTTTGAATCAAATTTTTATTTATGATATAGAGTTTTAGGCTGAAGGCTAAAGGTTGAAGGACTTGGAGATGACTTGTTATCTGAGTTGGAATCAGCAACCAGAGAGAAGGGTAGATATCTTTATTTTTTTCTCTGTGTACTCTGTGATCTCTGTGGTGAATCTTTCATTTTTTGGTATGCCCGACAGGGCATGCTGGTTATAGAGGAAATTTAATGGATAATAAACAAGACAAAAACAAGGCGATTGATAGCGCCATTACCCAGATAGAACGTCAATACGGCAAGGGCTCTATTATGAGGCTTGGAAGTCAGGCCGTGGTAAAGGTGCCGATTATTTCTACAACTTCCCTGGCCCTTGACAAGGCTTTAGGCATCGGCGGCCTGCCCCGCGGCAGAGTAATTGAAATTTACGGCCCGGAATCATCCGGTAAAACAACCCTTGCTTTGCATGCTGTTGCCGAGGCTCAAGCGGCTGGCGGCATCGCAGCATTTATAGATGCCGAGCATGCACTTGATGTGGGTTATGCAAAAAAAATAGGAGTAAATTGTGATGAGCTTCTGGTTTCTCAACCTGATACAGGAGAACAGGCGCTTGAAATTACAGATATGCTTATTCGGAGCGGAGCCATAGATATACTTGTTATCGACTCGGTTGCCGCGCTTGTGCCAAGAGCTGAAATCGAAGGCGAAATGGGTGATTCACATATGGGCCTTCAGGCTCGTCTGATGTCCCAGGCATTGAGAAAATTAACAGGCACACTTAGCAAAACAATGACGGCCTTGATCTTTATCAATCAGATTCGCATGAAAATCGGTGTTGTTTTCGGAAACCCGGAGACCACTACCGGCGGGAATGCTTTAAAATTTTATTCTTCGCTCAGGCTGGATATCCGCAGAATTGGTGCCATTAAAGATGGACAGGATATAATCGGCAACCGGACAAGAGTTAAAGTGGTTAAAAACAAAATGGCGCCTCCTTTTAAGGAAGCTGAATTCGATATCATGTATGGAGAAGGTATATCAAAAACCGGCGATCTGCTTGATGTGGGTGTAAAAGCCGAGATTATAGATAAAAGCGGTTCCTGGTATTCTTATGAAGGTGAGCGCATTGGTCAGGGCAGAAATAATGTAAAGCAATATTTTAAAGACAACCCAAAAACTTATGAGCTGATTTTGGCTAAATTAAGAGCATCTCTCGACATTTCTCCAGAAGATGAAGATCTTGTTAAAAAAGAACCTGTTGAAAACACTAAATAATTTTCCCATTGGAGTTCAAAATGACCGGCAATGCAATACGCAGGCAGTTTTTAGAATATTTTAAAAATAAAAATCACCATATTACAAGGAGTGCTTCACTTGTGCCATCGGATGACCCTACCCTGCTTTTTACTAACGCAGGAATGGTCCCGTTCAAGCGTACCTTTTTAGGCGAAGAAAAAAGAGACTATGCGCGGGCAGCAAGTTCCCAAAAATGTGTGCGAGCCGGAGGCAAGCATAATGATCTGGAGAATGTAGGCTATACCGCCCGGCATCATACCTTTTTTGAAATGCTGGGAAATTTTTCATTTGGTGATTATTTTAAAGAAAAAGGTATTGAGTATGCCTGGGATCTGCTGATAAACTGTTTTGGCCTGCCAGTGGAAAAACTTTGGATTTCAATCTACCTTGAAGATGATGAGGCTTTTGATATTTGGCATAAAAATATCGGCGTTTCCCAGGACAGAATTGTAAGATGCGGAGCAAAGGATAATTTCTGGTCAATGGGCGATACCGGCCCTTGCGGTCCTTGCAGTGAAATACATATCGACAGAGGAGAAGACTTCGGCTGCGGCAGACCGGACTGCATAGTAGGCTGCGAATGTGACCGATTTCTTGAAATCTGGAATCTTGTTTTTATGCAGTACAATCGGGACGCTTCCGGAAAATTAACTCCCCTTCCTCACCCAAGTATAGACACTGGTATGGGTTTGGAGAGACTGGCCTCAATTGTACAGGATGTACATACAAATTATGAAACAGATCTGCTTCTGCCGATAATAAAAAAAACCGAAAATCTTTCAGAAAAAAAATTCGGAGATTTGCAGGCAGACGATATTGCCATGAAGGTAATAGCTGATCATACTCGAGCGGCGGCATTTTTAATCGGCGATGGAATCCTGCCCTCCAATGAAGGACGCGGATATGTGCTGCGACGGATCATGCGTCGAGCCATTCGTTATGGGCGTAATATCGGCCTGACAAAACCGTTTCTGCATGAAACTGCAAATGTTGTTTTTGATATAATGCAACCCGCCTACCCTGAGCTTAACGAGGCAGCCTCATTTATAAGCAATGTAATTAAAAATGAGGAAGTCCGTTTTTCCGAAACTCTGGATAACGGCTTAAAGCTGTTAAACGATACTTTGTCAGATTTGCAGGATAACGGCAGCACAACGGTTCCAGGTGAAGTTATTTTTAAGCTTTATGATACTTACGGGTTCCCTGTCGATATTGTAAAAGATGTTGTTCGCGACAAAGAAATGCTGCTTGATATGGAGGGATTTGACAAAGCCATGGAACGGCAGCGCGCTCAATCAGGATCTGCTGTAAATTTCACAAGTATCGGCGATGCCTATAAAAAACTTTCCTCCGAAGGTATTAAACCTGAATTTACAGGCTATGATAAACTTTCATCCAGTGCAGAAGTTCTTCTGCTTGTTCAGAACGGCTCCGAAGTTGCGGAAGCTGCTGCGGGTCAGGTTGTAGAAATAGTTACAACATCAACACCGTTTTATGGAGAATCAGGCGGGCAGGTTGGAGATAAGGGAGGAATTACAGGCGATAATTTTAAAATAGAAATTTCGGATACTATCAAAGACCCGACCGGACTGATAATTCACAAAGGAAAAGTAGCATTAGGAAAAATAAAAAAAGGTGACCAATCTATCCTTGATGTTGATGTAAAAGCACGCCATGCAATTGCCTGTAATCATACTGCCACACACATACTCCATGCCGCTCTTCGTCGAATTGTCGGCGATCATGTAAAACAGGCTGGTTCATTAGTATCTCGTGACAGACTGAGGTTCGATTTTACACATTTCTCACAAATAGATCAGGAGTTGCTTGAGCAAATAGAAGTATTTGTTAATAAGTGTATAAGAGAAAATCTACCTGTAAAGGTTGAAGAAATGGATGCTGATACAGCTTTTAAATCCGGCGCTATGGCTCTTTTTGAAGAAAAATACGGAGACAGAGTCAGGGTGATTTCGATTCAGGCTCTCAGCCGTGAATTATGCGGAGGAACACATACCAGTCGAACCGGTGACATCGGTTTTTTTAAAATAACATCAGAATCAAGTGTAGCATCCGGAATAAGAAGAATTGAGGCATTAACAGGTGAATCCGCATTGATTGAAATTCGTAAAAAATTCAGAATAGTACAGGAAGCATCATATCTGTTGCGGGAAAAACCTGAAGATCTTGTAGCAAGAATTGAAAAAAACATTCAAACGCAAAAATCGCTTGAAAAAGATCTGGAAAAACTGAAAGCAGAAATTGCCGTTTTTAAAGCTGATTCTGCTGGTGATGAGATTCAAACAATAAACAATGTTAATATAATCGTAAAAGAAGTTTCTATTGATAAACCCGCAGCCCTCAGGGAGATAGCAGATAAATTTAAGGATAGATTAGGATCGGGCATTGTTGTTCTGGGCAGTGTTAATAAATCGAAAGCACTTTTAATAGCCGTTGTAACAAAAGATCTTACAGATCGTTATCATGCCGGAAATATCATTAAAGCAGCAGCCTCTGTTGTTGGCGGTGGCGGCGGCGGCCGGCCGGACATGGCTCAGGCCGGTGGTTCAAAACCGGATAAAATCGCTCAGGCTTTGGAAAAAGCCATTGAAGTTATCAAGGCAGTTTGATTAGGGATAGAGATTGTGCATATTATAAGGGTGTTGCAAAGATTGCTATTATCGGTAGTTAAAACAAATAGTTACGCCATAATGGAAAAATGGGGTTTTTCTGGGTTAACTAATTGATTTTATTATAAAAGTTTTTTTACTTTGCAACACCCTCAATAGGTGATGAAAGCACAGAATTTATTCAACTTTTGGATAAAATAGAAAGATCCGCTGATGGAATGCAGGCTGTTAAAAATTTGTTGGCCGAAAAGATTGGTAAAAAAGAAAAAATAGCATCTTTATTCGATTGCTTATTGACACCAGAAAAATCCAATAATGAAGTAATGCTAAATTTAAAAAAAGTTGAATTAAAATCGGACTTATATAATAGTGCAATTTTTGAAATTGAACAAGTTTATAACTATTTGATTGAACTTGGTTGTAATGATGATGATATAAAAATTGACATCAGTATTGTAAGAGGTCTCGATTACTATACAGGGACAGTCTTTGAAACCTTTTTACTTGGTCACGAAAAATCACTTGGTAGTATATGTTCAGGAGGTCGATATGATGACCTCGCTGACTTCTTCATTGAAAAAAAATTACCAGGAGTTGGG
>JAGGWL010000313.1 GCA_021157555.1 Deltaproteobacteria bacterium
ATCCACTTGTTGCCGCCGGCATGGCGCCCTGTTTGCTCTTTTAATCTTTCCTTGAAGTATTCCAGCAGCTCTTCAGGAGTAAGCTTGCTTATTTCAGATGCGTCAATTCCCAAGGCATCTGCCAGGATTTGAGGATCCTGCAGCCATTCGTCAAGAAGCGCCCTTGTCATATCATCAAGTTCAATCGCATCCAGCTCTGGCATTGCGGCGCCCTCAAAATAGTGGGCAAACACCTGGTCAAAAAGATCGAAATAGCGTTCACTTTTAACCAAAATCGTTCTGGAACAGGTATATATATCATTAAGGGAATTAATCAGCCCGCTGTCAAGCGCCTTATGAAGAGTCAAAAAGGATGTCGGGCTGACGGGAATTCCTGCTTCTTTTAATGTATAAAAAAAATTGATAAACATATTTGTCTCTATAGTCTGCGCCTGCTGGTAAGGTTAACAGCTCTTTCATAATCCTGACTTTTCTTAAAAAGGGTTCCCATATAAGGTATATCCCCCTTGATCAGTTGTTTGGGCTTAAAGTCAGGGTCCGTTCTCAAGGCTCTAATCCAGTTCAGAAGTTCTCTGGTAGCCGGTTTTTTTTCAATCGAATCTATCTCCCTGAGTTTATAAAACGCCGCTACAGCACTATCCATTAACTTTGAATCAATATCAGAAAAATGTACCTTGATAATTTTACGCATCATTTTAGGATCCGGAAATGCTATATGATGAAAATTGCATCTTCCCAGAAAAGGATCGGAAAGATCCTTTTTAGCATTGGATGTTATTATAAAAACAGGCCGCTTTTTACTTTGAACAGTCTTGTCTATTTCGATTATATCAAACTCCATCTGGTCAAGAACATCCAGCATGTCATCCTGAAAATCAGTATCAGCCTTGTCTATTTCATCAATCAGAAGGATTGTTTTGGCATCAGCGTCAAAAGCCTGACCTATTTTACCCATCTTGATATACTCTTCAATATTGCTTACATCTCTCGTGGAATCACCGAAACGGCTGTCATTCAGCCGGGTAAGAGTATCGTACTGATACAGGGCTTCAACCAGCTTCATGCTTGATTTAACATTAAGCACAATCAGCGGCATATCCAGACTCTCTGCAATTGCATGGGCAAGCATGGTTTTGCCTGTTCCAGGTTCCCCCTTAAGCAGCAGGGGCATCTCAAGCGCCATGGAAATATTTACAATCCTGGCCAGTTCCTCATCCAAAACATATCTTGTAGCGCCTTTAAAACTTTCATTTGTGTTGTTGCTTTCCATAAAAAAACCTCAAATTTTATATTTTTTCCTTAATATATCTGAAACCTCTTTTGTTAGTCTCAATACTTTTGTTGCATGCTCAAGGCTCAACGAACCTGTGCCGCAGCTAGGCGTTATGAGTGATTGAGCTTTAATTGTTGACCTGCTGATACCGAGTTTTTCCAGTTGAGAAACCTTTTCCTCCCAATTGGCAACAATGGAATCGGCATTTTCTTTTTCAATATCTTCAGCTTTTAAGGTGGGGACGATACCCCATGCCAGAATACGGCCGGAAGCAAGAAATTTTTTAATCTGTTCCGGATAGAGAAGAAATTTTTCAAAAAAAGAATAAGCATCAAAGCTCACAATATCGGCAGCCGATTCAAGTATGAGTGACCAGTCTGCGTTTGCGCAGACATGTATTCCGACAAGCCCGCCTTCAGTATGCACGGCTCCAATAACCTCTTCAAAACATGCCTCAATTTCCTCACGTGTAACACTAATAAAGGCAGATGAACCAAAACCTGTTAAACCTGGCTCATCAAAAAAAAGAATCACCGGACATCCAAATTCAGCCATCTTTTTTGCCTGCCAGCCAGCTTTTTGAGCAATCAGCTTAACTGCCGCATCTCTGATCTGTTCATTATAAAAAATCGCCATTCCATTCTCGTCATTAACGCTGGTGCAAAAAGTAAAAGGCCCTGTACTCTGCCCCTTTACCGCAACAGGAGATTCGGAAAGCCGCTTTACCCGCTCCATGAATGTAAAAAAACCCCTGGCAGTAGTTTCATCCAGCACAAAACGGGACTCATTCCGATCAGCAGTCCCCTCTGTAACAGCCATATATTCCTCATAGAATTGAAGCAGTTCCGTATCAACTTTATCCCCTGTAGAGTTTATAAAGGTTTTATCCTTTAAAACTATAAGCCCTGGCATTCCCGACATAAACTGATTTATCATTCTCTCTTCCTTGTGAACAGGAAGCTGCACCCAGAGCGGAATTTGCGGTGTATATTCAAAAACAAGTTCTATAGCTTCGGAATGATCATCAACAGGAAGACTCCCTATCAGCACAGGAAGCATATTGGCCTGAAATTTTTTCATGATTTCATCCTTAGGGTTAAATTGGTTGATTTTTTTAACAAGAAGTCTCTTTACGAAAGACTTGATTTCAATTATCATAAGTAAAGTATATTTACAAGTAAAGTGCCAAGAAACAAGGACAAAATAAAATTCAAAATATCATACAGGATTATAAAAACTGAATAATGAAAATACTTTTTATTTACCCGAATGAGGGATCACAATTAGGTTTTAACTACGGGGTTGCGCATATTGCGGCCGTACTTAAAAAAGCTGGCCATAAAGTGGAACTGTTGCAGTTGTGTGGGGAAATAGGCAATCTTCCTTCCAAAGATGAGTTTTGCAATTCTGTCAAGCAGATTAATCCTGATCTTATTGGATTTTCCGTTGTAACCAACCAATGGCCATATACAGAAAAACTTGCCGCCTGGGTACGGGATGCAACAAATGTTCCGATAGTTTGCGGAGGGATTCATGTCATGGCATCAGCCCGTGAGATTCTTCAAAGCGGCCTGTTTGACTATATTATCCGCGGTGAGGCTGAGGAAGCTTTTCTTGAATTTATTGAAAAACTTGGCAAAGCAGAAAATATTCAAACAGTCAGGAATCTGGGGCTGATAAAAGACGGTAAAATTTTAATCAACCCTATGAGGCCATTGCCGGATTTAAAAAAACTGCCTCCCAAGGATTATGATATTTTCGATTTTCAGAAAATTATTGATGCCAAAAACGGGTGGGTGGGATTAATGGGATCGCGAGGGTGTCCGTTTTCATGCACCTA
>JAGGWL010000158.1 GCA_021157555.1 Deltaproteobacteria bacterium
AAACACTGAGCTATAATAAAATTTGAAAACCTCTGAAACTCGCTGCGCTCAAACAGCCAGAGGTTTTCAAATTTCACCATAGCTCAGTCCTGACATCTAATGGTCGGCGTTATAACCAAGCCCAAATCCTGTCTAAAGGATTTGATTTTGAAAAACTTTAAATTAACCTGATAACTCAAACAAAAAAGAGGCAGAAGATGGAAATGAAGAAGAGTCTGTTAGTTTTTGCAGCAGCTTCAGCGCTTATTTTATCTGGAGGCTTATGTTCTATCAGCTCCGCAGAGACTACAATTGAAACTTGTGTTAAATGTCATGAAAAAACAAGCCCTGGCCAGGTGGCTGACTGGAAGGCAAGCCAACATTTTAAAGAAGATGTTACCTGTTCGGATTGTCATGGGACAAAACATAATAGTGAAAAAGATGCCAAACTGGTAAGCTTTCCGGATGAACAGACCTGTGGCGAATGTCATGAAGATCAGTTTAATCAGTTTGCCAAAGGCAAACACAACTTCGGCTGGACATCATTAAATGCCTTACCGGTTACACATGTGGAACCTGACGAATTAATGGAAGGTGGCAAAGGCTGCGGCGGTTGTCATAATATGGGCATTAAAACCGATGCCCAAAAAAAGGAACAATTGGCAAAAGGTTACCGTTACCAAAATAATTCCTGTGATGAATGTCATACAAGACATACATTTTCCAAAAAAGAAGCTCAGGATCCTAAAGCCTGTCAGCAGTGCCATATGGGTTATGATCACCCTCAATGGGAAATGTGGAGCAGCTCCAAGCATGGAACACGCTGGTTTGCAAAAGAAAGCGGCAAACTCCCTGCATCTGCCTCAGCGCCATCGTGCCAGGAATGTCATCTCCCTGAAGGTACTCATGAAAACAGAACAGCATGGGGATTTCTTGGTGTAAGACTTCCTTTGCCAAAAGATCCTCAGTGGGCTGCTGACAGAGTAAGTATTCTTAAAGCTCTCGGAGTGCTTAATCCTGTAACAGGAAAACCGACAGCGCGTCTTGATGCCGTAAAGGCGGTTGACCTTGTCCGTTTAACTGAGGAAGCATGGCAAACAGAACGTGAAAAAATGGTTACTACCTGCAAAAAATGCCATTCAGAGAGTTATGCCCGCACACAGCTTGAAATGGGCGATGCCATGCTTCAAAAAACCGACAGACTTTTGGCGCAGGGTATTGATGAAATAGCAGGTCTTTATAAAGACGGAATTCTTGCCAAACCTGACAACTACTCATTTGCTTATCCTGATCTTCTCTTCTTTATGAGAACCGGCGGAGGAAAACTTAACCAGGCATCCCATATTGAACAAGTTCTCTTTCAGATGTACATGAAACACAGGATGAGAACCTATCAGGGAGTTTTTCATGCGAACCCTGATTATACATACTGGTATGGATGGGCAATGATGACCAAGGATTTAACAGAAATAAAGGATCTTGCTCAAATAATGCGGGCAACTCACAAAACCGGGAAATAAAAAGCCGGATATTTTTACAAAACGCAGCTCACATTTCTTCATAAACTGAGCGGCTCAGAAACAATGCGTTATTCAGCCTTTGAGGTTATACTCAAGGACTGAATAACGCAGTTCTTGTTGCTCAGGCTCTTTTTAATAAATAAAAAGCCTGCAGGCATATATTATCTGCTTAATCGTTGTGAAAATAAAAACTATAAACATTTTAGCGTAAAAAGAATAAGGTTATTAATTTGAACAAACAAACTTTCCTAAACCTTTGCAGGAAAACTGTTAAGAGCAAAATACCAATCGAAGAAAATTGTACGGATTGTCCTTCTTTTCCGGAAAAGGAATGCCTCGACGAAAATGTCGTAACTCTTTCCAGTTATAAACCCGGAGAAACAGGAACAGTATTCCAGGCTTGCGGTGATCCTGAACTTCGTCTCAGGTTGATGGAAATGGGTTTTATCAGGGGCTCAGAAGTGAAGGTCATTAAATATGCGCCTCTCAACGACCCGATGGAGTTTGTCATAAAGGGCTACCACGTCACTCTCAGAAGAAAACAGGCGGATAATATTCTAATGAATGCACCGATAAAAACGACTTGAAGAACTTGATTATGCGCAAAAAAATTAACATAGCCCTCGTAGGGAATCCCAATGCTGGAAAAACGACTCTTTTTAATGCCATCACCGGAGCCAGACAGCATACAGGAAACTGGCCAGGCGTAACTGTTGAAAAAAAAGAAGGCAACGTCAAGCATAAAGGCCACGAGATTCAAATAGTGGATCTCCCTGGGACTTACTCGCTCACGGCATACTCCCTCGAAGAGAAGATAGTTCGCAGCTTTATCATTGAGTTCCGGCCAGATGTAATTGTGGACGTGGTCGATTCATCCAACATAGAACGAAATTTATATCTTGCCGTCCAACTTCTTGAAATGGGGGTCAAAGTTGTTATTGCACTCAACATGATGGATGTTGCTCATGGACGGGGGATTAAGGTTGATGCAAACAAACTTTCCAGGTTACTGCAAGCACCGGTCATCCACACAAACGGGAAAAAAAAAATCGGAATTAGAAAGCTTCTCAACCAAGTGATAGATCTGGCGAAAACACCTGTTATTTTAAATAAGCGAAGGATTGTTTCTTATGAAGATAAAGTCAAAAAGGAAATTGTTAAAATTGAAAACAACTTTGACAAAATACCAACACGTTACGATGGATTATCAAATCAATGGTTGGCTGTAAAACTTTTGGAAAAGGATGAGGAGATAACCAGAGAATTTCATGATAATTCAACCAGATCCAGCCTAATTAAACAAGTTCAAGAAAGCCGTAATCGTATTCAAAATAACATTGGAGAGACACCCGAATTGATCTTAACCACTGCTCGATATACTTTTATTTCAACCATCATCAAGCAGGCGGTCCAGTTCCATAAAAGCGAAAGTGTTACTTTGAGCGAATCCATTGACAGGGTGCTGACCCATCGACTGTTTGGCCCCACAATTATGCTGGCGGCATTATATCTGGTCTATATGTTTACTTTCCAGGGTAGTGAGCCCATCGTAAACTTCGTTGAAGGATTATTTTCCTCAATCGGCGGCCTGGTGACAAAAACGCTTCCGGAGGGGCCTTTGCAATCCCTTCTCGTGAGCGGCATTATTAATGGAGTCGGTGGTGTGTTAGGGTTCACGCCGTTGATTGCGTTTATGTTTCTGGCCATCACTTTTTTAGAAGATACGGGCTACATGGCCAGAATAGCCTTCATGCTGGACAGAATTCTTCATTCTTTTGGGTTGCATGGAACTTCCATGTTGGCTCTGATGGTTTCTGGAGGAATAGCAGGCGGTTGTGCGGTACCCGGAATCATGGCTACACGAACCATGCGAGAACCAAAAGAACGTTTAGTAACAATACTGGTGGCGCCCCTTATGAACTGCGGAGCAAAACTTCCAATTTACGCTCTGCTCATCGGGGCATTTTTTCCCGGAAATAAAGCGCTCATGATGCTGATCTTGACTATCATATCATGGGCAATGGCGCTTTTAGCAGCCAAAATAATGCGTTTAACGATTCTTTCGGGTATAGCCGCGCCATTTATTTTAGAGTTGCCCCCCTATCGAATGCCCACCATCCGGGGGCTGATAACGAACTCCTGGGAACGGACATGGATGTATATCAGGAAGGCAGGGACAGTAATCCTTACCATTTCTATAATATTATGGGCCATGATGAACTACCCGTCACTATCTTCAGAAAAATCCGAATCCTTTATGGAAAGGAAAGCTGCTATTACATCAGAATTCCTTACCGATCCCGCCGTTAATAATATATTCAAATCCCAAAAAAATATTGAAATTTTGAAACAATTTCTGGGGCAAGAGGATTCAAAGGAACTTAAAAAAAAGACCCCTGCTTTCTTGAGGCTGGCAGCAGCCTTAAACAATAACGGTGGTAAACTTAACAAAATCAATCCAGCCGCTAAGCCCTTAATTGGATATATAGCTGATGCGTATTTGAAATACATACAGAAAATAGAAACTTTAAAAGGAGAGAGACAGAGCGCCCACCTAAAAAATACGGTTGGTGGTAAAATCGGGCTGGCTCTGGAAATTATTTTTAAACCCATCGGGTTTGACTGGAAAACCAATGTTGCGCTTGTAGGCGGTTTTGCAGCCAAAGAAGTCGTCGTCTCCACACTGGGGACTGCTTACAGTCTTGCTGATGTAAACCCTGAAATGGCAGAAAGCCTTTCTGAAAGGTTAAAAAAAGAGCCGGGTTGGAATCCAGTATTAGCCTTTTCGCTGATAATGTTTGTTATGCTCTACAGTCCGTGCTTTGCTACACTTGTAATGATAAAAAAAGAAACTGGAAAGTGGCGATGGGTATTTTTTGCAATATTTTACACCACAACATTGGCCTATCTTGTGGCACTCGGGGTTCGTATTGTAGCCACTTTACTGGGATTAGGCGTTTCCTGATCCATTTTTAGAAAAGGAATTGACGATGTGGCAAGAAATCACTGTACTATTAATTGTAATATTCTCAGTACTGTATATCGGCTGGCGATATTGGAAAAAATTCAATGTTAGTAAAGGTACGGGGTTAGAAGATTGCAAAGGCAGCTGTAACTCATGCAAGGCCAGGCGGCAAGGATCGCGTGCCCATTTTGACCAGCAAAAGGATAAAGATTGAGTGCATAGTTGCAAAAGCCATTTTAAACAGCAGCCAGCAAATGAGTATATCCCATTGGAGCTCCATTTACATCTCCGGAAAAAGATTGAATCAGTTGTTCCGCCATTTTTTCCAAACCAATATTTCCGGTCATACGGCCCAACCGCAAAAAATTCAGGGCCGCCACCGAGTTGCCCGAAGGCAAAGCCCCGTCATAGGCCTCTTTGCTGACTGTTATTAAAGTTTCATTTCCTTTTCCTGTGAAATAAAGTCCTCCACCCTTTTTGTCCCGGACAAATATCTATCATTGCTTTATTCAAGACAACAGCCTCTTCAAGATAATGGACTTCAAAAGTGGCCTCATATAATTCTATAAGCCCCCATACTAAAAAAGCATAGTCGTCGAGATAACCTGGATAGGTAACAGCACCATGGCGAAAACGACGTAATAAGCGACCGTCTGTTCCTCGAAGTTTTGTAAGAATAAAATCGGCTGCTGCTTTGGCTGCATCAGCATATTTTTTATCCCCCATGGCCTGGTATCCCTTTGATAAAGCAGCAATCATAAGTCTATTCCAGGATGTCATAATTTTATCATCCTTGAGAGGATGTATCCTTTTCTCACGGATCGCGAAGAGGTGACTGCCGGCATTGGTTAGATGATCCTCAAGTTTTTCAGGTTTTATTCCTTCTTGTTTGGCAAAGTCCTCCATGGAAAGAGCGATATGCGGGATACTGAAGCCCTCTTCAAAGTTGCCTTTATCGCTGATGCCATAGAAACGGCAAAAAAGATCTCCATCTTTTTCCCCCAAATGATGTATAATGTCTTGTCGTTTCCAAACATAAAACAGCCCTTCTTTTCCTTCACTATCCGCGTCTTCTGCTGAATAAAAACCTCCATTGGGGTCTCTCATGTTACGCAGTACATAAGTAAAAATTTCTTCCGCTATGATAGCAAATTTTGGGCTTGGTTATAACGCCGACCATTAGATGTCAGGACTGAGCTATGGTGAAATTTGAAAACCTCTGGCTGTTTGAGCGCAGCGAGTTTCAGAGGTTTTTAAATTTTATTATAGCTCAGTGTTTG
>JAGGWL010000041.1 GCA_021157555.1 Deltaproteobacteria bacterium
TCACATTCCTTATGTTAATAGTTGTGTTTACCGATTCAACCTTAACATAAAGAATTGATATTTTCAGTCTATTTCACCGCTTCCGACATTAGACCCCCAAATCCGTTATAATCAGACGCTTTGCAACTGGTTGAGGTTTGTATAATTGTAAAAGACCTTTTTGCTACCCGGATATGTAAGTTCCGTGACATTTCCTGCTTCATCATAGTCATATTCTATGATAAAACCGTGGGGATCTGTTAATGAAATTAGTCTTCCGGCTGCATCATAGGCAAAGGTGGTGGTGCCTGCTGAGTCCTGACGGGCTGTGAGTTGATCCAGGTTATTATAGGTATGGGTGGTGATAGTGGCGTCCGCATAGCTAATGGTGTCCACCTTGCTGATGGGGGTATAGGTATAGATGGTTGTCTCATTATTGCGGTCGGTCTCAGTGTGGAGCGAGCCGTTATCATATAAAGAAAAGCATAGACGTCTTTATTTTTTTACAAAATTTATTCTTTTTTATCTTTCAAAGCGTAGCCTATAAAAACTCCAGCAATAAAAATCGCAGCTATATAAAACTTAACTAATTTTACTTCTGCAAATAAGACATCAATAATAACTACAACAAAAAATAATAAAGCCAATATAAATGCTATAATTTTAAATATTTTTTCAAAGGCTACCTCTTAAAAAGAATCAAGAAGCGCTCTTGTCGCAGCATTCAGCCGTGCACCCACCGAATAACCAGTAGCTCCAGCCCCGGGTAACTTAGGGGACGTCCATTGGAATATTGATTGACAACCGAATAAGATTAAGTTATAGAATTTTTATGCCAAGAAAAGCTCGCATAGACGCCCCAGGGGCATTGCATCATATAATATTACGAGGGATCGAACGTCGAAAGATATTTTATGATGACGGCGACCGTAACAATTTTTTAAAAAGACTCGGCGTTATTTTAACCGAAACTAAAACCTCTTGTTTTGCATGGGCTTTAATACCTGACCACCTGCATCTGTTGTTGCGAACGGGAGTCGCTCCGATAGCCACCGTAATGCGGAGGCTGTTGACCGGATACGTGGTCGGTTTTAACCATCGTCATCGACGACATGGTCAGCTATTTCAAAATCGTTATAAATCAATTCTGTGCCAGGAGGATCAATATTTAAAGGAATTCCTGAGGGACGAAGACCTGATTTGACAGGAGGTGGTTTGATTCGTAGCGCTGGTGGTTGGTCAGTGGTTAAATCATTACGAACGAATGCTGCCCGGATGAAGGGTGATGGAGATTTTTAAAGGAATTTCAGGAGAATTTTGAGCGCAAGTACGAGATTGAGGCTAAGGGGTACGATTTTGACTGGTTGGTTAAGCAGGTGGCTTTTTTGCTGAAGATTAAGCCGGGGGATGTTTTAGCTCGTGGTAAATATAAGCAAACCGTGAAAGCAAGGGATCTATAGACCGTCACATAAATAATTTCACTGCGTTATCGGTCGTTGGAGTATTGCAATACGCCTTCCTCCCTCTGGCCTTGTGCCAAATTTTAAAAGCGGGTAATTATCTGACAATCTATACTTTGTTACTGGGGGACGCTGGAATTAGGGATGACGACCGTAGAACTGACCAAAAAACTAAATTTAGCTCAGCCCACCATTAGCCAATCAGCCATGCGAGGGCGAAAAACAGTCGCAGAAGCAGGATTAAAGCTGTTGTAACAAATCAAATGGTATTCCAATGGACGTCCCCTAAGTCCGCCTTAACTTTAGGCACTTTAGCGCACTTTAAACTTTAGGCACTTTCATATAAAAAAATCTTGATAATCTTCCGTATATTTTTTATTTTATCTCCATTTTCCAAAAAAACAGTATGAGCATCAAACTTGAATCTTTTATTTTGGCTTTAGAACAGGAAGTTGCCAATTACCATACTCCTGTTGTTGACCTGATCGCAGTGCAGACTCGTGACCCTTTTAAAATATTGGTGGCAACAATTCTTTCAGCCAGAACCAGGGATAAAACCACTGCCATAGCTTCTCGTAGGTTGTTTAATGAGGCACCTGATATTCGAGCGTTGGCCGGTCTGAGTGAGGAAAAAATCCGTGCATTAATACGGCCTGTTGGATTTTTTAACAACAAAACGAAGTATCTTTGCAAACTGCCGGATGCTCTAAAACCTTATGCAGGTAAGGTGCCGGATAAACTTGAGGAACTATTAAAACTGCCAGGGGTGGGACGTAAAACAGCCAATCTTGTTTTAGCTGTGGCATTCGGTATACCTGCGATATGCGTTGACACCCATGTACACCGCATCATGAATATTTGGGGATTTGTAAACACCAAAACTCCTGAAAGCACCGAAAAGGCGCTGCGCAAAATATTACCTATCAAATACTGGATCAAAATTAATTCAATTATAGTCCCATTTGGACAAGAGCGCTGTAAACCGGTAGCTCCACAATGTAACTGCTGCCTGTTTGAGCAGGATTGTCCTAAAATGTCATGCGAATACAGGATAAACTTCCACCGGAAGCAGGTTTGAGCAGGATTGTCCTAAAATAGGTCTAAGGAACGAACACAAAACAACTTTCCCAACTATGCATCACAGCTTCAGGCCATCTTTGCCCGATATGAAAGCACAAAAATCTTGAAATAGCTCGCTATTCCTGCAACTTTTGTACTTTCAGATCGAACAAACCTGACCTAAATCTGTGCGCCTGTTTGTGGAAGTTATTTCGTCCCCGTTCCTAAGGAACGAACACAAAATCTTGAAAAGATCAATAGTATGATATATTGTAATGCCGGAGGTGAAATGGAGAAGTTATTTCATAGCATCTTCTAAAATTCATCATTTTTATATAAAAACCTCAAAGAGCGTAATCCTATAATGCAACATCAAAATCCGATTGCCGTGGTAGGCGTCTCCGGAATATTCCCTGGAGCTGATAATCCGCAAATATTCTGGAACAATATAATTCATAAAGTTTATGCAGGCTGTGAAATACCGACAGGAAGATGGATTGTTGAACCGGACTCTATTTTTAATCCTGAATATACTCCTGACAAAGCAATTTCAAAAAAAGCCTGTTTGATCACCGATTTTCAATTTGACCCGACAGGCATCAACCTTGACTCCGAATTATTAAAAAATCTGGATCCGCTTTATCAGCTTGTACTGCAGGCCGGACGAGAACTTTTATCAAATACGGAAAAATTCAACCGCGATCGTACCGGAGTAATCCTGGCTGCCATTGCCCTGCCTACAGATGCAACATCATTAATCACCAGAAAAATTCTCGGTAAATCATTTGAAAACAAACTTTTTGGAAAGATTACAACAAATAACATTGATTCTATTTCCGCTCATGAGGCTTTTAATGCAGGCGTAACCTCCCTTCCAGGAGCAATTTTGGCCGAGGCATTCGGCCTGGGCGGCGGAACCATGACCCTTGATGCAGCCTGTGCTTCATCCATTTATGCCGTTAAACTGGCCTGCGACAAACTAAATATGCACAGGGCAGACATGATGATCGCAGGTGGAGTATCACGCCCGGAATCTCTTTATACCCAGATTGGATTCAGCCAGCTTAAGGCGCTCTCACCTTCAGGAATATGCTCTCCTTTTGACGAGTTTGCAGATGGTTTGGTGGTTGGCGAAGGTGTAGGGCTGTTGGCCTTAAAAAGGCTTAAAGATGCGATGGCGGATAATGACACAATCTATGGTATTATTCGTGGAACAGGACTTTCAAATGATATCCGGGGAAATCTGCTGGCGCCTGATATAGAAGGCCAGGTCAGGGCCATGACGGCAGCTTATAAAAATGCTGGATGGACACCCTATGATGTTGACCTGATTGAATGCCATGGCGCAGGCACGCCGGTGGGGGATAATGCGGAGTTGCTGAGCCTGAGAGAGCTTTGGGGCGCATCCGGCTGGTCTGTAGAAGCATCATGCGCCATTGGTTCGGTAAAATCGAATATCGGTCATCTCTTAACCGGAGCAGGCGCTGCAGGAATGATCAAAACCCTTCTGGCTTTAAAAAATGGAATTATTCCGCCTTCCTGTAATTTTAAACAGGCTGGGCCCCAAAGCCCGCTAAACAATAGTCCCTTTAAAGTTCCTACCGAACCGCAAGAATGGCGCCGTAGAGCCGAAAACATTCCACGCCGTGCAGCAGTAAATGCATTCGGCTTTGGAGGAATAAACGGGCAGATTCTGTTTGAGGAATGGCGCTCCGATTATCCACAGGCTGCAAGTTCGATTAAAGTGCATCAGGTTAAGAATAATCCGGAACCTGAAATAGCCATAATAGGCATGGATGTCTCCTTCGGCTCTTTAACATCCCTGCGGGAATTCCAGGAGATCATTTTTCGTGGAGATTCAGCCATCAAAAAAAGTCCCCCCAACCGGTGGCATGGTTCTGAAAAAATAGCTGAACAATATTTGGGACGCAATATGCCATATGGTGCGTTTGCTGAAGAGCTCTCGCTGCTGATTGGTGAATTCCGAATACCTCCCAAAGAGATTCCTGACATTCTGATTCAACAGCTCCTGATGCTGAAAGTTGCGGACGGAGCAATCAAAAATGCTGGAATAAGCATTAAAGATGAAAATCCCCGTGCCGGAGCAATCATTGGAATAGGGTTCGATTTTGAGACTACCAATTTTACGGTGCGTTGGAACCTGGCCAATGCAATTTCTGAGTGGAAAAAAACCAGGGGGCTGAATTGTGATAATGAAGAGGAGTGGCTGGCAGAACTTAAACATGAAGCCGGGCCGCCCTTAACTGCCACAAGGACACTGGGCTCTCTGGGCAGTGTAGTTGCCAGCCGCATAGCCCGGGAATTTCGTTTTGGAGGGCCGAGTTTTTCAGTTTCCGGGGAAGAAACTTCCGGCCTGAAGGCCATCAATATCGGCGTGCAGGCTCTCCGGAATGATGAAATTGATCTTGCCCTGGCCGGAGCGGTTGATCTTTGCGGCGATTTACGGAGCATAATTACTTTCTCAAAAAGCAGAAAATTATCCGAATCCAAAGAAATATATCCTTTTGATAAAAAGGCCGATGGGACATTGCCGGGAGAAGGCGCGGCAGCGATTATTATGAAAAGGCTGGATCAGGCCAGGGCCGATGGAGACCGGATATACGCGGTAATCAAAGGTGCAGGAGCAGCATCAGGCGGCGGCATAAATTCATCTTCCCTGTCCCATACCGCATACCTGGAATCCATGCGCCGGGCTTTTAAGGGTGCAGATTTTAAACCATCGTCAATATCTCTTTTTGAAGCCCATGGCAGCGGTGACCCTGATGAAGATAGAATCGAAGCCGAGACTGCTGAAAAATTTTTTGAAAAATCTGATTTGCAGCAATGCGCTCTTAGTTCCCTTAAACCGAATATCGGTCATACTGGGGCTGCCGCTGGTCTGGCATCTGTTGTCAAGGCAAGCCTCTGCCTGTTTCAGGAGATAATTCCACCTTTAAGAAATTTTAGAACCCCGGCCTGCCCCAGCCTTGCCAATGGCACCTGGCATATACCCATTCAGCCTCAGTACTGGCTCCGCAATCGGGATGATGGCCCGCGCCGCGCCTGCGTGGGAGCCTTAACCAGGGACGGAAATGCTGCTCATCTAATCTTGGAAGGCTATGAGTATAAGGCCACCAATTCGGACTATTCAAGCCAGGTCGATATAGAGCGAAACAGACCTCTTGGTTTTGAAAATTATGGTCTTTTTATGATTGAAGAGGATAGCCCTGAAGAGCTTCTAAACGGCCTGGCAGAATTGAAAAATTTTGTAAAAGAGCCATCCCTTAAAATAATTCCTTCCGGCAAAGCAGCCGCTCAATGGTATCTGCAACGCGGGCATAATCCCCATAAAAAGTTGGGACTGGCCATATCTGCAAAGGATATTAGTGAGCTTGAACTACATCTTGATGATGCTGAAAAAACAGTTCTAACAGATACTTTAAGCAGAATAGGCATCCGGGGCGGGGTGGCTTATGCGCCTGAACCCCTTGGGCCGAAAACAGAAACAGCTTTTGTTTTTCCGGGTTCAGGGAATTATTACCTGGGCATGGGCAGGGAACTGGGTACAAGATGGCCGGAGATTCTGCGCAGCATGGATCAAAAAACCGGACATCTTAAAACACAACTCATACCGGAACGTTTTGTACCGTGGCGGGCATCCTGGCCCGAAGAGTGTAAGGAGGACTGGAAAGAAAAGTCCTTGCATGAGATAGAATCGAATGCCCTTAATATGATCTTCGGACAGGTTGTGCATGGCGGGGTTGTTTCAAACCTAATCAGAAGTTTTGGGGTCAAACCGGATGCTGCTATCGGCTACAGCCTGGGCGAAGCCGCCGGTTTTTTTGCGCTGGAGGCCTGGCCAGACCGGGGTGAAATGCTCAAAAGGATGCAGCAGACTCAGCTCTTTACTACCGAACTGGCAGGGCCATGCCATGCTGCCCGTCTTGCTTGGAATATCCCCGGCAAGGGGAATCTTGACTGGCATGTTGCCGTTGTTAACCGATCAGCCGGGCCGGTTCGGGAGGTTATTGCCGATCTGCCTGAAACCAGGCTGCTGATTATAAATACTCCGAACCAGTGCGTGATCGGTGGCATAAGAAAATATGTTGAAGCAGCGATCAAACGGCTGAAATGCGACTCTGTGGCCTTAAAAGGTATTGTAACCGTGCATTGCGATGCAGCCGAACCTGTTGCCGAAGCTTATCGAGCCTTGCATCTTTTTCCTGTTAATCTAAATAACAAAATAAAATTTTATAGTTGCGCTTCCGGCAGAGTAAATAAACTTACAACTGAAAGCGCGGCCGACTCGATCCTGAACCAGGCCCTGCATGGTTTTGATTTTAATAAAACCATAAATCAGGCGTATAAAGACGGGGTCAGAATCTTTCTTGAAATGGGACCCCATGCTTCCTGCACCGGCATGATCTCTTCCATCCTGGGAGAGAAACCTCACCTTGCTGTCTCGGCCTGCTCAAGGTTTGAAGCCGATCATCGCACAATCATCAAATTGCTCGGCGCCCTGGTAGCTGAAAGGGTAGCCTTTAATCCTGATCTGCTTTACGGCAAATTTTCGTACCCTCCAATTTCGGTAAAAACTGAAAAAACAGGTCGGGAGATCAAGCTGCTTATAGGGAAAAAAGCCCCTCAACCGCGTTTACCGAAAACTAAAATCCGGCCCCTGAAAATCACAGCAAAGCCTGAACCTGTTGCAAAACATGTCAAAAGCTTTTCATCACCCTTCGCAGGCCTGGCGGATTCAATGGTCAAGACTGTCAATGCCACCGCCGGTGCGCATCAAACTTTTCTTGAGTTTGCCGATTTTAATACCGGAGCATATGCCGAAACTTTTACCCTTCAAAACCGGCTGCTTAAAAAAATGATCACCGAAGGCAATCCTCCATCATTCGCAATTAAACCTCCTGAGCGGGAGATTGCATTTTCAAGAGAAATGTGCCTGGAGTTTGCTATCGGTTCGGTTGCCGCAGTTCTTGGCCCTGAGTTTGCGGAAGTCGATACATACAAGGCCAGGGTTCGCCTGCCGGATGAACCACTGATGCTGGTTGATCGCATAATTTCGATTCAAGGCGAAAAAGGATCAATGGGACCAGGCCGAATCATCACTGAACATGATGTCCAACCCGGAGCCTGGTATCTTGACGGCGGCCGGGCACCGGTATGCATTTCTGTTGAAGCCGGACAGGCCGACCTTTTTCTCTGTTCTTACCTCGGTATTGATCTTGAGGTCAAAGGAACCAGAACCTACAGGCTTTTGGACGCGACCGTAAAATTTCACAGCGGATTGCCTCTGGCCGGCGATCTGTTAAGCTATGAAATTGAAATCGAAAAATTTATCCGACAGGGCGCAACCTATATGTTTTTCTTTAATTTCAAAGGTACGGCCAATGGCCTGCCCCTTATTACAATGACAAATGGCTGCGCAGGTTTTTTTACGGAAGATGAGGTTAAAAATTCGGGTGGGATAATTCTTACAAAGGAAGATCTAAAAGCAGCGCGGGGTCAGGCAAAATCAAAGCCGCAGCTATGGGAAATTCTGGCACCGACTGCAACGGAAGCCTATGACGATGCCGCAGTTGAAGAACTACGACAAGGTAATCCGTCCGCCTGCTTTGGGGAGCTTTTTGAAAACAAAGAGATACCATCATCATTGAGACTTCCCGGAGGGATGATGAGCCTTATCAATCGAGTTCCAGCGCTCGATCCTAACGGCGGACGCTTCGGCCTCGGCCTGATCCGGGCTGAAGCTGATATCCATCCGGATGACTGGTTTCTCACCTGCCATTTTGTGGATGACAGGGTCATGCCTGGCACATTGATGTATGAATGCTGTGCGCATACTTTAAGAATTTTTATCCAGCGGATGGGCTGGATTCACACTAAAAAAGATGCCTGTTACGAACCGGTGATCGGCATTGAGAGTATCCTGAAATGTCGGGGCCCGGTAACTCCGCAAACAAAGCATGTGATTTATGAAGTCGAAATTAAAGAAGCCGGATATAACCCCGAACCGTATGTAATAGCAGATGCCTACATGTATGCCGACGGTCAGATGATTGTGATGTTCAGAAATATGTCACTGCGAATGTCCGGCATAACTGAAAAAGATCTGGAAGAATTCTGGTCAACTGAAAAAAAAGCGCCATCAAAGCCTGAAACCGGACTTTTTTCTAAAAAAAAGCTGCTGGCTTTTGCAACCGGCAACCCTTCCGAAGCCTTTGGTGAAAAATATCGTCCTTTTGACAATCAAAGATTTATTGCCCGGCTTCCGGGTCCCCCCTTCCTGCTGATTGACCGGATAATTAGAATAGAGGCAGAGCAGTGGGTGCTCAAAGCGGGCGGCTGGATTGAAGCCGAATATGATATTCCTGAAACAGCCTGGTATTTCAAAGCCGATAGATCAACAGTACTCCCTTTCAGTTTTTTGCTTGAAATTGCGCTCCAGCCCTGCGGATGGCTGGCAGCCTATATGGGATCAGCCCTGAAAAGTAAAAACAACCTCAAGTTCCGTAATCTTGACGGCAATGCAATACTCCACCGAAATCTTTACTTCTATTCAGGAACGCTTACAATTAAAATCAAACTGCGCCAGGTTTCAGAAGCAGGCGGGATGATAATCGAACAGTTTGATTTTCAGGTGTTTCAGGGCGGAGAAATTGTATATGAAGGAGATACAACCTTCGGTTTTTTTACCGAAAAAGCGCTTGCAATGCAGACCGGACTACCGGATGCGGGCAATAAAATCTTTGATAATCATAATCCTGACCAGCCCGGCATTATTAAAGACTTTCTCCTTGCCGAACTGGAACCATTGACGCCTGAGTCTTGCGATAATTGCCGAATTGATTCTTCATCATTACTGGCCATGCCTGCCAATGCTCTGAAGATGATCGACAAAATAGATCTTTATATTCCTGACGGCGGCCCCAACGGTTTGGGATTCATTCGCGCTTCAAAACAGGTGAACCCTGATGAATGGTATTTTAAAGCCCACTTTTTGCATGACCCGGTCATACCCGGATCACTCGGGATAGAATCATTTTTGCAGCTTCTGAAATTCGTGGCCCTGCAACGCTGGAATCATTTGGCCAATACCCACAGATTCGAACTAATAACATCTACCAAACAGACCTGGAGCTACAGAGGCCAGATTCTTTCCGCAAATCGCCGCATAGAAGTAGAAGCTGTTATAACAGGCATAGATCAAGAGCCCGTACCCGCCATCTACGCAAATGGATTTCTTAAAATTGACGGGCTTTATATATATAAGGTTGAAGGGTTGGGCATACAACTTGTAACACCTCAATAACCATAGTCTCTGCTTCCTCGAACACTGCATGTGAAGCAGTTAGTTCGCCAAAGGGCATTATTGACTTCATAGAAGCAGATGAAGATAGAAGTAATGCTAGAAGTAAAAAAATGCACCACGAAGGACACGAAGAAGTTTAAAAAAATTATTTATTCAGATAGTTACATCTGGCATATTATCCTTAGATATATAATATGATCACTTAAATTCTTTTTTTGTTTTACCTTCGTGTTTCTTCGTGTTCTTCATGGTGAATTATCTGTGTCCATCTACGTTTCACCATATGTTATTTGAAAAACGATATTTTATATGTTAAATTGTAATTTGTAACAAACTATAGGGCTATAAAATATAATGGAGAAAGCTAATGCCAACCATTTCCTATGAAGGACAAATTTTAATCCCAAAGTCTGTACGTGATGTATTGAATATTTCCCCTGGAGATGAAGTCAATTTCCAAATCTCCGATAATCAAGTTTTTCTATGCAAAAAAAAAACATAAAAAAAATCTTTTCGCAAATATTTTGGATATCTCTCAAATCTTCAGGGAGCAAACTCCGATAAGATTATTGAAGAACTGAGAGGAAAATTTAATGATATCTGCAGTTGATACTAATATTTTGCTGGATATCCTTAGGGCTCGCACAAAAATAACTTCACATTTTAAGCGCTGATGCATCCTGCCTGGCTACGTTACAAAAGTGCAGCAATATCTTGATATTCCCACACTTTCGCGCCTTGCCATCCAGGCGCCTCAACACTTAAAATTGCGAACTTATTTTTGTGCGAACCCTTATCCCAAATGCAGATTATGCGACAGCTTCTTTAGAAACACTTGAAATATTGTCTGAACAAGGCGGTCTTGTTATTTCCGAAATGGTGTTTGCCGAACTCTCTTCCCCGTTCCTTATGCCTCAGACGAGAGTGAGATCAATAAAATAGAACTTTATGTGGATGGGGTATTCAATCTTGCAAAACAAAAAGATTCATTGACATGGAAGTGGAATGTACGCAAAGTATCAAATGGTGAACATACGATTTTAGTAAAGGCCTTTAATGGGGTGGGGAATACGTCTACTGATTCAATAGTGGTCTACAAATAATCATTAATAGTCCTCTTTCAAATAAAAAATTTGATTGATTTTTTTTCAAAAAGCAGATAATTTAAATTATAAATTTTTGAAGTTATTTTTGAGTGAGCCCTAATATGGAACATTTTATATGAAAGTGCCTAAAGTTTAAAGTGAGCTAAAGTTAAGGATTTCAACCAATTATATTTGTATTGTTCCTAATCTGCACTTTCATGTTTTGTTTTGCCCGTCAGGGCATGCTGATTATAAAGGAAAACGAATATTTGCAGAAGTTTGGAATGGGGACGAAATAACTTCCACAAATAGGCGCACAGATTTAGGGACGCGGAAAAAAATAATCGTTCCAAGAAGCGCCCGGATTTGGGTTGATTTTGGTTGATCGTAAATTTTAAAAGGCGCAGTAATAGTGAACTATTGCAAGGTTTTTGAAATTTGGGATCGGGCAAAAGCAGCCTGAAGCGGGGATGCTAATTGGGATGATTATTTTTTTCCACGTCCCTTAGATCAGGTTTGTTTGATCTGAAAGTACAAAAGTTGCAGGAAGAGCGAGCTATTCCAAGATTTTTGTACTTTTAGATCGGGCAAAGATGGCCTGAAGCTGTGATGCATAGTTGGGGAAGTTGATTCGTCCTCGTTCCTTTAATCACAGGAACAGATAGAGCCTTTTGAGGAAATTAAATGGAGAAAATTGCTAAACTTAGAAATGTAGCTATAGTTGGCCACGGTGGATCCGGTAAAACCTCTATTGCTGAAGCTATGCTTTATAATGCCGGTATTACAAATAGACTCGGACGTGTGGAAGATGGAAATACTGTAATGGATTTTGAGCCCGAAGAGCTTAAAAGACAAACAAGTTTAAGCAGTGCTTTTTATCAATATGAGTGGAGAAAAAATATAATAAACATTATCGACACACCTGGTGATCAAAATTTTTTTTCAGACACTAAACTTTGCATGCAGGCCGCAGACGGAGCAATAGTTGTAATAGACGCTGTTGATGGTGTGAAATTTCAGACTGAACAGGCCTGGGATTTGGCAGATGAATTCAATTTGGTTTGCGTAATTTTTATAAATAAGCTGGATAGGGAAAGAGGGGATTTTTTACGAACTTTTGAAGATGCTACAAAATCATTTAAACCCAAACCTGTTATTCTTCAGTTGCCCATAGGAAAAGAGGCCAATTTTAAAGGTGTAGTGGATCTTGTCGGCATGAAAGCTTTTACGTATGATGGTAATGGCAAAGCTGTGCAATGTGATATACCCTCAGATATGCAGGAACAGGTTGATATTGAAAGAGAAGCTCTTGTTGAAAATATTGCGGAAGCTGATGATGAGCTGCTGGAACGGTATCTTGAAGGAGAAACTATTTCTGATGATGATCTGAATACGGCCTTAAAAACCGGTATTTTGACACGAAAATTTGTGCCGGTTCTCTGCGGTTCTGCAACATTGAATATCGGTCCGGACCTTTTAGCCGATTTTATCAATAATTGTATGCCTTCACCATTGGAAAAAGCGCCGATCGTCTGTACAGATTTGGACGGGCAAAATGAAATAGATAGCAATCCTGATCCTGATGAGCCGTTTGCGGGATTTGTATTTAAAACAGTAGCTGATCCCTATGCCGGGCGGTTAACCATTCTAAAAGTGATTTCAGGGACATTGGGCGGGGACGGCAATTTTTTAAATACAAGCAAAGATACCAAAGAAAGATTTAGCCAGCTTCTCATAATAACAGGCAAAGAACAGAAGCCGGTGGATCAGGCACTGCCAGGATCAATTGTTGCTATAGCGAAATTAAAAGATACTGCGACTGGAGACACAATATGCGATCCCTCACGGCAACTTAAAATTAAGTGCACAGAGCCTTTGCCGCCTTTAATCTCGTTTGCGATTTCTGCAAAAAATCAGGGTGATGAAGATAAGATCTATATTTCTCTTACCAAACTCATGGAAGAAGATACTGCTCTTAAGCTCGACCGTAACGCCGAAACTAAAGAGATTCTAATTTCAGGAAGAGGCCAGGTACATATTGAGGCTATGACTGAAAAGCTGAAGAGAAAATATAATGTTGAAGTCCTGCTCAACACTCCTAAAGTGCCATACAGGGAGACCATAAAGAAAAAGGTCAGGGTACAGGGTAAACATAAAAAGCAATCTGGTGGTCACGGTCAGTTTGGTGATTGCTGGGTACAGATAGAACCTGCGCCAAGAGGAGCAGGTTTTGAGTTTGTTGATGCAATTGTTGGTGGAGCGATACCAAAAACCTATATACCGGCTGTGGAAAAAGGTGTTATTGAAGCATCCCAAAAGGGTGTACTGGCAGGTTTTCCATGTGTTGATTTTAAGGTAACTCTTGATGATGGTTCATACCATTCTGTCGATTCATCTGAAATGTCTTTTAAAATTGCAGGCGCTCTAGCTTTCAGGAATGCAATTAAAGATGCCAAACCCGTACTCCTGGAACCTATTATGAAAGTAGCCGTTATTGCACCGGACGATTTTATGGGCGATATTATGGGAGATCTTAATAGCCGCCGAGGCAGGGTGCTGGGAATGGATACTAAAGGAAAAAATCAGGTTATTAACGCTAATGTCCCTATGTCTGAAATTTTAACATATGCGCCTGATATGAGATCTATGACAGGTGGACGAGGTATGTTTACAATGGAATTTTCACATTATGATGAAGTTCCTGCCCAGATTGCGGAAAAAGTTATAGAAACAATTAATAAGGAAAATGAATAAACAGTAGAGACAAGGCATGCCTTGTCTCTACGATCAAAATTCACACACAACCAATCCGGTATACTATAAAATAGAGACGCAAAATTTTGCGTCTCTACAATCTTTCATTTTTTGTTGTGCCCGAACATATCTTGCAAATTTCAAAAATATATATTGACAGGCAGATTGCCAATTTACCTCTGGTAAATACGATACTCACCAGCATTAATGCTCCTTCTCTTATCGTAGACGACGCCGCCCAGGTTTATGATGCTCTTTCCCGTTCTGACGATCCTGTCCAAAAAGGAAAAGAAATCCTGTTTTTAACCAGGAATAAAGGCACTTTTATCAAAGCATGCCCGGGAACCAGTTATTATACCTGTTGTGGCTATAAGATCCTTCATATAGGAACTTTCTGCGTTATGGACTGCTCCTATTGCATCTTACAGTCTTATTTTCATCCGCCGCTTCTCCAGTTTTTTGTAAATCATAATGAGATGCTTTCAAGCCTTGATGCTCTTTTTTTAGAAAATAGCATAAACAGAATAGGAACAGGCGAATTCACGGACA
>JAGGWL010000132.1 GCA_021157555.1 Deltaproteobacteria bacterium
CTCTTTATATTTGACAGCTCCTTTATTTCTAAGTTTTATCAATTCATCAAGCAGAACGCTCATTTTTTCATAATACATCGGGTTTGTTGGTGATTCTTCAACGATTACTTTGCGAAGATTGTTTTCAATCGTTTCTGCCATTGCGTCATTATTTTTCCTTATGCTTTTCGGCAGTTTGTCTAAAGCATCTTGACCCCTTTCTACAATCAATTTAACCAAACTAAAATTACCAAAAGTTGATATTATATCGCTTTCTTCAGCACCGATATAAGCATCAATCAAATGGCGCATTGCCGGTTCGTATTGCTTTAAGTCTATATGATCACCACTTGCAAGTTGAACCAGTTTACGAAGATTATCATACCCTTTTATTTCTTCTTTTATTTCCTCAATTTCTTTTTTGTCATATCCTGCTTCTTCCATTTCATCGGCAATGTTGGCAATTGCCCGAATTAATGAAATCATGGCTTTGTATAATGCAACCCTGCGAGGTTCAGTATCTTTAATGTCTTGAGGAATCTCTGTATTTCCACAAAAATAACGCCTGTAATCATTATCGGATTTTGGTGGTTCTACAGGCTCACATAATGCCCGAATGCTTTCCAAAGATTCTTCAAGTCTTTCCTTTCCTTTTTTTAATCTATCGCTTAATAAACCTTCCACATCTTCTTTATCGTAGGCATCAAAAGCTTCCGAGGTGTAATCTTCTACTGCGTTTTCAAGTTTTTTAAAAAGGTCTTTGTAGTCGATAATATATCCATACTCTTTATCATCACCATCAAGACGATTAACACGGCAAATTGCCTGAAACAAACCGTGATCTTTCATGCTTTTGTCGATGTACAAGCAGGTAGCGCTTGGAGCATCAAACCCTGTAAGCAGTTTATCAACTACAATGAGCAGTTTCATTTGCGCGGGTTCGTCCACAAATTTCTTTTTGGCTTCATCTTCAAAATCTTCAGTTGATTTGCCATTAAGCATCTTCTGATAAATATCATATTGCATTATCTTTTCAGTATAACCTTCTCCTGTTTCTTCGCCTTTTATGTCGATGTGTGAAGGTGCAAAAGATGTGATAATAGCGCATTTGGTAAAGCCTTTTTGCTGAAACAGGTCATAAAAACGGCAGGCATTATAGATACTGCCAGAAACCAGCATGGCATTGCCGCGACCATTTTGTAATCGTTCCTTGATCTCCATATCCAGCAAAATATCTTCTACAATTTTTTGCAAACGTCCCATTGAACTGAAAACTTTTCTCATGGTTCCCCATTTTTGTTTCAGTTCTGTTTTTGCAAAATCTGTTAATCCTTTGGTTTTTGCATCAAACCAATTATCAATTTTATCAAAAGAAGTTATTTTTTGCTCAATATCTCTTGCTTCGTAGCGTAAATCCAATACGATTTTATCTTTTACCGCTTCATCAAATTTATAGGTATGAATATACTTTCCAAAAATCTCCAAACTGGTCTGCTTGTCTTTTTTTAGCAGGGGAGTACCTGTAAAACCAATGATTAAAGCATCAGGCAAAAGCTTTCGCATGGCTTCGTTGAGTTTTCCGCTTTGGGTTCGATGGCACTCATCTACAAAAACAGTTATTTCTCCTTTGGCTTTAAAATCTTTGGGCAGGCTGTTTTTTAGTTCTTTTAGATAACCATCGTAATCTGCTTCGTCTTTATTGCCAAATTTATGAATAAGAGAACAGAGCAGCCAGGGAAGTGTTGCGTTTAGATTTTCAATTAAATCGGATCCGCTTTTGGTGCGGTCAATATTTTCATCAACACCTTTGAATACTTTTTCAATTTGTTTATCCAGTTCGTCTCTGTCGGTAATAATCAGTACCCGTGCTTTGGGGCTAAATTCACGAATCCATTTTGTCAGCCACACCATTATCAGGCTTTTACCACTGCCTTGTGTATGCCAAATGATTCCGCCTTCACGCCTGCGAATATTCTCCTGGGCTGCTTTAACACCAAAATACTGGTTTGGACGGCAAAGCTTTTTTTGTCCGCGGTCAAACACAATAAAATCCTGCAGGATTTCGATAAGCCTTTTTTTATCTAACAGTTCAATAATATTTTTATCCAGCAGATTATCGGTTTTGGCTGCCAAATTGCGTATAGGCTTTGTAATTTCAAGCAGATGCGTATCTGTGGAATTTAATTCTTCGCTTACTTCTTTCCATTTCAGATAATACTTTTCAGGTGTTTTTATGGTTCCATAACGGATACCTTCAGAATCATTTCCAGCCATTACAAACTGAACCGTTGAAAAAAAGTGTTCTATGAAAACAGGTTTCTGATTATCAAGGTTTTGACGGATACCTTCTGAAACCGAAACAGTACTGCGTTTCAGTTCCAGCACCCCAATGGCAATGCCGTTGATATAAAGCACAATATCGGGGCGTTTGTTATGAACGCCTTTTACCGTCACTTCCTCAGCAATGGCAAAATCATTTTTTAGCGGTTCTTTCCAGTTTATCAGATAGACTGTTTGGGTATTTTCGCCGGCTTCTTCTTTTACTTTAATGCCATAGCGCAACAGGGAATAGACCGTTTTGTTTATCTCGTACAGACTGCTGCTTTGATCGCCCGCAACTTTACTGAATACAAACAAGGCTTTTTTAATCAGTGTTTGACTGTATCCATAACCTGAAAGATACTTGCTGAGAATCCCGGCATCAATATTACGATTGTCCTCTTTTTCTTCCCAATTGCCGAGATACCGGTATTTCAGTTTATCCTGAAACAGCTTTACTACCCTGTTTTGTGTAATACGTTCTATTTGACCTATTTTACTCATATTAACCTGATTTTCCCTGTTAATAGGTTCTGCATCATTCCTTGTTTTATCATTTTGTATTTATCCAGTTTGGTTTCTATGGCTTGCATTTCTTTGTCTATGTCTGATAGGATTTGAGCTATTTGAGTTTGGACTTCGGAATTAGGAACAGATATTTCAATATGTTGAAATTCCCTAATCCAATGTCGTTTATGGTCTCCTAAAGGAAAATTAATTTGCTGCATTATTTCATAAATAAACCTAAGATTTACATTATCATTCTTAGGCATTAGCATTTTCATTGCTGAAGATTTTGCTTTAAATGGAAAATCGACAAACTTGTTTGCGGTTGTAAAATCATCAAAAATTATAACTGGAACATTTGTAAAAATATCAAATTCTTCATCAGTATAACCAAGTATAAATGTTTTTCCTGCTGTTAAAACCGGTGTATGGTTATTGTCATCATATTTCGTATCAATAACCAAGTAATTCGTTGGTTGCTCATAATCCAAGAATTCACCCAACTTCTTCACTTCCCACCTCTCTTTGGGTGTAAGCAGTTTTTGCATTGCCCCTTGTTTGATGTTTTGTTTTTTTGCAATGAGTTTTTCCAAACCTGCAATCAGGGCATCGGTATCGCTTAGGGCTGTGGCTATGGCGGTTTGTTCGGCTTTTGTGGGGGGAAATGCACAATTAATATTGTAAATACCTTTATTACTCAAATTCGGAGGATCTGTACCAGCCATACTTTGTAATAATGCACTTATAGTTTCATATTTTTGGAAAAGATAATATGCAAAGTTAATA
>JAGGWL010000082.1 GCA_021157555.1 Deltaproteobacteria bacterium
AGTCGGCTCCAACGTCCTTGATAGGTGGAGCGTGAGCGGGAACCTATCAAGGACGTTGGAGGAACTCGACAGCCGCGATAAGTGGACCGTGTGCGTAGCGCAGCGGAGCTCACGGTCCACTTATCAGGTGAATAGACTGAATAAAGGTTGAAGGATATCAATAAGCGTACAAATTGCTTATCAAAAATCTCTTGCTCATCACGAAACCAGCCCTCTTTTACAAAAATACCGGCGTGTTTGTAAAAATGCTCCGGCACTTCCATTTTAACGGTTTTTATGGTCTATCTTCTTTTTATTAGCGGAACATTTATAAGGAAAGCTCCAGATAGAGGTTCCAGAGAGAATACGCAAAAAGCCCTGTGAAAGATTAAAAAACATTATCACATCTAAGGCTATATTGTAAAGATCAGATGGCGAATCATAGAGGTACATCCATAAATAAATAAATAATTTGACAAGTGATTAGGAACGTGGACGCCACGCATTTCACCTTGTCAAAAAACAATATTTTTTGACAGGAGAGGTGATTTCTGTGAGAGAAAAAATAAAAAAGAAAATCAATATCAACTTTTGCAGAAAATGTTTTAAAACTTGTAACAAGCAGTGTGATTGCCCAGAGATTTGGTGTGCTTGTAGCGCCGATTGTCGCCCGGCTTTTTTACGCCCGAGGTATTTAGCGTTTTGTATGAAGGGTTGAATAATGAATAGCCATAGTGTTCCTGTTCGACGTTTTCGGAGTAAATTATTTTTAACACATTAAAATTATTCAATTTAAATTTTCTAAAATTCTAAAATAATGCTTATTTTGAGCGTTTGCTCATAAAAATGAAAAAAAGGGGTTACCTGTTTTTTACAAACTAAAATCGACCCACTTTCGACCTTGCCGGAAGCAACCATATCGCAAATGAGAGAACCAAATAATATGATGGTTGCGGAAGGTAATAAGTTCCTCCTGTTAGTCCATTTAATGTTAATGTAATTATAATAGCAATACTAATTAATTTTTCAAAATAAATAGTGTGACCTTTTGCTATTCTGAATTGAATTAACCCCTTTATTATTATCCATATAAAAATATATATAAATAAAATTGTTCCTACTATACCCCATTCAAGTAGAAATTGTAAAAATAAGTTGTGCGGGTGGTTAGGATATATGTTGTTTGGCATGAAAATATACCCTTGTGGACCAACCCCTAACAATAAATGGCTTTTTATTGTAACTAAAGCAGTTTTCCAAATTTCGATTCTTCCTGCACTTAGTTTGTCTATAGTTGTTGCGTTAATACTTCTACTTATAGAATGCAATAAGCCGTTCCATTCAAAACAGCTAAAAAATTCACCAAGGAAAAATCCTGTAATCATAGATACTGAAATAATCTTAAACGTAGATATAAAATCAGGATAATATTTAAATGATATAATCAATATAAATATTGAGCAAATAAAAGTTGATAATATTGCCCCTCTCCCTCCTGTCCAGAAGAGAAAAGCCCATAGAAGAGAAGTTGTTAAAACAAGTAATAACGATTTCTTTTTTGCTGAAGCAAAAGGAATTGCTGCAGCTAAAAGCACAGATAACCCTGCCATAATTTGCATGCCGGTGTGCCGTATGTTTGAATTAAGTGGTGGATATCCTAACCACACTGAGGAGATGTTCTCTGGAGACAATAAATAGAATAACACAAAAATTATTTCTACATATAAAGTAGAAAGCGGAATTGCTATTAAAATAGGATATAGCGGCAATTCTGTGTTTGTTAACTCTTCCCTTATAAAAAAAAAGAACACGATATGAGCAATTGTTTCAGCGTATCTATGTAAAGCGAGGTTTTTATTTATTAAATCATAAGGAGAATTTAAAAATGATATTGTGATGAGAATGTACCATAATAAAATAGGCAAAAAAATTGACATATCTTTAGGAAAAGTAGGTATTTTCCTTTTCAGAAAAATATAAAATAAAATAAATGTCATTTCATGCCAAAATATTATTTGAGCATTTATAAAAATATTATTTTTTACCAGAATAACAATGCTGAAAGTTATTAAAAGCAATAACAGATAAAGCCTGTTTTCCGGACGAAAAATATCGGTAGAGACAAGGCATGCCTTGTCTCTTGCATTGCCTTGATGCCTTTTTTGATTTAAAGAGACAAGGCATGCCTTGTCTCTACAGTCGCAGCCAACGCAACCAACATTGTTTAAAATCAATATTCCGCCTCCTGATAGAATTTATCTTTTTCCCAGTTTTGGGGATTACTGATGATATATTCTTTTATATGATCAAACGATTTCTTGTTACGAATGATGTGATCATGAAATCGTGATTGCCACGCAAAGTCATATCCTAAACGGTGGGCGTGTTTTGTTACGGCAGATTTATATGCCCCGACAATAGATGAAATTGTATTTTTTCCTTGATTTTGAAACCGTTGTTTTTCAATTGGTTTTTCTGTTTTTGTATCTATCGTTGTTGCCGTTGTTTTTGCCGTAGAGACAAGGCATGCCTTGTCTCTTGCATTGCCTTGATGCCTTGTTTGATTCGTAGAGACAAGGCATGCCTTGTCTCTACGATCGCAACCAACGCAATTACCATTGTTTAAAATCAATATCCCGTGTACATGATTTGGCATAACCACAAAATTACCCAATATCATATTTTTTGCATGATTTTTTATTTCGTGCCAGAAAGCATCTGCCAAAACACCAATATGTGATAATTGCATTTTTTTGTCTAAAATTTCACCAAAATAATATTTTTGTTGCTGCGTGCAAATGGTGATGAAATATGCTCCATTCCATCCATAATCCCATGATTGTAATCGTGCTGATGTAATTCGGTATTTATTTTTAAACAGTTCCACCATTTATTATAGCCCATCCCTGCCAACAACCTTCGCAAACCAGCGTAGAGACAAGGCATGCCTTGTCTCTTGCATTGCATGCCTTGTCTCTTGCATTGCCATGTCTCCATGCCATGATGCCTTTTTTGATTTAAAGAGACAAGGCATGCCTTGTCTCTACCTTTGAATCAACATTTTACTGGTGGTGTAAACCCGGCCGTTGGGGAGAAGGACAAATTTGCCGCCGTAAGGGTCTGCCGGTATATTTTCAACCAGTCCGGCAGTCGCAAGTTCCTGCAGGGAGTCGGGCAGTTTTTGATGAATTTTTTGAAATTCAGAAACTTTGTGTTCAAGAAAGTCCATGAATTCAAGTGTTGCAATCCTTAGTTTGAATTCTTTAATTATTCGTTGATCAGTTTGTCCTTTCAGCATCTCTTTTAAAAAAGTTATTCCAATTTGATGCTGAAAATTAAATACGGAAAGCCGGGCAGCTAAAGAGGCAAGGTAATAATGGCAGCCAGGTAGTTTGGAGGCTTCCATAAAGTATTTGGCAGCTTGAACATTATCTTTCAGAAAATAATAATAATTAAATCCAAGGTAATAAGGTACGCGATAGTCATTAGGCCGGTATTTTTTTGCTTTTAAAAGCAGATTATTGGCTGCTTCAATTTTTCCGGCCTGCCAGGCCAAAAACATTTCTCCAAAAAGATAAGCATCCCAGAACCAGGGATCCAGATCAGTGATTGTTTCCAGGGTATCAATAATATAAGTCCAGTATTTATCGTCAAATTCATTGATTTTAGCTGTCTGACCTCCGATAAAGGTCATAAATTTAAAAAGGAGAAAATCAGAAGCCAGTCCCTTGAATTCTAATGATATTGGGCCTATAAAGCGGGAAGGAAGGGTATAATCAACAAAATTGCTTTGCAAAAATTTTTCTCTTTCCGTTTTAAGCTGACAGAAAAAATAATAGTAACCAGCTATAATAATAATCAGACAGCAAAATATTTTGATAAATTTACTCAATTGAATTCCCGCCGGTTAAAGATCAGGGCAGCTATAAATAAAAGCAGGATTGTATATGTGATGCTATACGCTAAAACAGCTATTGTATGGCTGGCAGCAACCAGTTTTCCGTGACTGGCCAGTGTTTTAATGTCAAAGGCCGAAAGGTTAGGAAAAATATATTGAATTATTTCAATAAAATAATGATTAATTGATGTTGACAAGCCACTTCTTGAAGCCTCATTTTTGAAAAACTGAACAACTTCTTCAATGCTTTGGCCGGTAATATAAACTGCTATGGAAAATAATAAGGTTAGAAATGAACTGGTGGTGATACTGCTGAAAAATATAATGATTGCATTAAGAAGCATAAACATCATTAATTCATAGCAAAAGGCTTGCAAATAACAGAACCAGGAAAAATCACGAAAATAGTAAACAGGGTGGGAAGCCTTGATTGCCCAGGCTACTCCGGCACTGAACAGAAATAAAAAAAAGAGCGCCACAAAAACCAGTAAAATTAAACCGGCATATTTTCCAAGGATATATTCAGTACGAGAGATCGGTTTTGAAAGAACACAATAAATAGTCCGTTTATCTATATCTTTAGCCATCAGGTTGATATTAACAAAAAATGTCAAAAGCAGGCCGGCAAAAGCAATTGTTGAAAGATTAAGATCAACCATTACCTTGCCAAGTTCGTGGGCAAACAGGCTGGTGACTAAAATAGTGGCAAGGAGCATCATCAAAGCGACAATGGTAATCCCATATAATGCCCGATCACGAATTCCTTCTTTAAATGTTAAAA
>JAGGWL010000317.1 GCA_021157555.1 Deltaproteobacteria bacterium
CTATACTATCAAGTTATCTGGAAATCTAATCAATCTATTTGGCTATTCGACATTCGCCATTTTTTTTAACCAGTCTATCCAGGGCTGAAAACCTTGGCCTGTTTTAGCAGACATTTGAAAAACAGGCATTTCATGTTTAATCATTTTTATATTTTTTACTGCTTCATCAATTTTATAATCAAGATACGGTAACAGATCTATCTTATTCAGCAAAACAGCATCACAAACACGAAACATCAGAGGATACTTCACAGGTTTGTCTTCACCTTCTGTAACACTGAGCGCCACAACTCTAAGATTTTCTCCAATATCAAATTCCGCAGGACAAACAAGATTGCCGATATTTTCAATTATTAAAAGATCAATATTTTCAAGATCTAACTCGGCTGCGGCCTTTTTTATAAAATGGGCGCCAATATGACAATCGCCTCCAAATTCGTCCGTATTAATCTGAACTGCAGGCACGCCTGTGGCGGCAATTCGCATGGCATCGTTTGTTGTGCAAATATCTCCTACGATCACAGCAGCTTTTATTTCAGGTGTAATCATAGAGAGAGTCTGTTCAAGAATACTTGTTTTACCTGAGCCAGGAGAACTCATTATATTTATTGTAAAAACCCGCTTTTCAAAAAACATCTTTCTGTTTTGCATGGCGATTTCATTATTTGCATCAAGAACTTTTTTTACAACTTTTATTTCCATATAATATCTCCTGATTTAACAAAACAGATCTAATTATCCGCAATTTCTATAGAAGAAATATCGAGCTCTCTTCCTGATATAATATCGATGAAACCACTTTCGCATTTTTTACAAATAAAGACAGGCTCAAAAACTATCCACTTAAAATTACATTTTTTGCATTTTGCCGTAACAGGCACCTCTTCGATAGATAACTCGGCGCCTTCGAGACGAGTGCCTGGAATAAGAGTTTCAAAACAAAACTTTAAACTTTCAGCCACTACTGAAGAAAGTTTACCAAGCTTGAGATTTATTTTCTCAACTGACCGATTATTTAAATCGGCAGGTATGGAATTAATAGCAATTTCAATGATATTAGCGGCAATGCCTAATTCATGCACTTTTAAAATCTCTTATGACCTGTGAAAAAAAATTGCGTAGGGGCTAACCTTGTGTTCGCCCTGGATTAAAAGCGAACACAAGATTCTGCCCTAGATTAAAAACAAATACAAAGTTTACCCTAAATTAAGGGCGAACACAAGGTTCGCCCCTACATAGGAAAACGGTTAGGTTCGCACAAAAATAAGTTCGCAATTTTAAGAACCATTCCAGTTTAACAAATTCTGGGAAGCTGCTCTCCTGACAGCATATCTACTATTCTTTTTCCTCCGATTAGTGTTTTCATAACTACTTGCCCTGGAAAATCGGATACAACTTCTCCGATTATGGCAGCATCCACACCCAAAGGATCATTTTTTACTGATTCTAAAATTTCTGATGCAGCATCAGATTCTACTACAGCGATTAATTTCCCTTCATTAGCTATATACAAAGGGTCCAATCCAAGCATTTCACAAATGCCGGCTACTTCTTTTTTTACGGGAATTTTTTCTTCGTAAAAGAATATTCCCACTTGAGAGCTCAAGGCTATCTCGTTTAAGACTGTTCCTGCTCCGCCCCTGGTGGGATCCCTTAGCACATGAATACTCCTGCCAAAAGACAAAATGTTTTTGACCATATTGCACAAAGAAGCAGTATCGCTTTTAATTTTTGTTTCAAACTCCATTCCTTCCCTGCAAGTCAACATGGCAATTCCATGATCGCCGATTGTTCCGCTTAATATAATTTTATCTCCAGGTTTGGCATTGCTGCATGAAACAGTTATATTTTCCGGCACAACCCCAATGCCTGAAGTATTTATAAAAATTTTATCAACAGCGCCTTTGGGAACAACTTTTGTGTCTCCTGTAACAATTTTAACATTTGCATTATCAGCCGATACCTTCATATCTTTTAATATTATTTTAAGATCATCCATTGAAAAGCCTTCTTCAATGATTAAGCCTGTACTTATATAAACAGGTTTCGCTCCGCACATGGAAATATCGTTAACTGTTCCGTTTACGGCAAGGTCTCCTATGCTCCCTCCTGGAAAAAAAATCGGATCAGCCACAAATGTATCTGTTGAAAAAGCAAATTGTGTGCCATTTATATCAAAAACAGCGCCATCATCCAATTTGGACAAATAAGGATTGTCAAAGATGGGGAGAAGAATATCTTTGACAAAATCATAAGAGGATTTTCCGCCTCCACCTAAATCGCCGGATATTTTATCTTTTTTCATACAGAAAACCTTTCAACAGCTACCATGATATCTAAAATATGCCCCGCAGGTTCCTTCACCTGAAACCATGCATGGCCCTACAGGATGAAGAGGGGTGCAGGCATTTTTATAAAGAGGACAGTCCGACGGTATTTTAATCCCTGTAATAATTTCACCGCATATGCATCCATTATTTGTTTTAGTTTTTTCTACTTTTAATGGAAATACTTTTGCTGCGTCTCTATGCTCAAATTTATTTTTTATCCGCAGTCCGCTGCCTGGAATCATGCCAAGGCCACGCCATTCAACATCTGTTGTTTCAAAAACCCGATGCATAATTTCAAGCGCCCGTCTGTTCCCATTAGAAGAGACAATTCTGTTATAACCGTTTTCAAGCATGGCAGTTCCGGATTCAATCTGTTTAACCAGCGCTGATATTCCATGAAGAATATCGACCGGTTCAAAACCTGAAATTACGCATGGAATTTTATATTGATTAAAAAAAGGAAGATATGCTTGTTCGCCAATAATAGCAGAAACATGCCCTGGCAGAAGAAAACCGTCGATTTTTGTTTTTCTCATACTCATAAGAGCAAAAAGAGCGGGCGGCATTAATTTATGGGCAGAAAAAACATAATAATTGTCAATCGTCAATTTTTTGGCTGAAAGAATGGTGGATGCAACTAAAGGAGCCGTTGTTTCAAAACCGACTCCTGCAAAAACTACTTTTTTTTCAGGATTTTTTTTCGCAATCTCAAGGGAATCTGCAGGAGAATAAATATAGCGGATATCAAATCCTTTGGCTGCCTCTTCAGATAGAGAAGAATTTGTGCCCGGAACTCTGGCAAGATCGCCAAAGGCTGTTAAAATAACATTGTTTTGTCTTGCAAGAGCGATAAATGAATCTATTTCATACGTTGAGGTTACACAAACAGGACATCCCGGCCCGGAAATTAACGAGACAGATTTTGGAAGAAGTCCTTTGATTCCATTTTTTAAAATAGAAACAGTATGCGTGCCGCAAACTTCCATCAGCCTGATTTTACGGGAGCAGGTATTTTTAATTTTTTTCAGTAAATTTTTAGAAATAGCGGGATCACTATAATTGCATAAACGGTTGTCAAAAGTAGTCCGTATTATATTCATTTTTTCAGACAATGCTTGTGCCATGTATTATCCTTGGAAACCGTTCTGAATTTTATCTATGTAACATATTGAAATTATTGAAGCGCATTTCAACCCCGAAAGTTGAGTAAAATACCTTATAAATCAAACTCCATATCAGAACCTACGGCAAAGCATTCGAGAGCGCTTTTTTTTTCAGAAATATGAATCTTGCATATTTCAACAATTTCATCAATTTCTTTATCTGTTCTATCCTGGTTATGATGAAACAGGCCTAATCTTTTAACCCCTGCCTCTATTGCCAGATCGACAGCCTCTGTATATGTGGAATGGCCCCAAAGGATTCTGGTTTCATATTCATCAGCCGTATACTCAGCGTCATGAAAAAGAAGATCGGCAGATGATACGAAATCGCAATATTCGTCATAGGATGCTCCTCCCGGGTGAATATAGCCAAGTTCATTGTCAGTAAGAAAGATAAAAACCTTTTCATCTTCAATAAATTTATATCCCATGCCTTTATTCGGATGGCTTAAAGGGATAGGAACTACAGTAACTGATCCTATCTGAAACTTGTCAGGATGGCCATTTTCATATAAAAACCTGGCCTTTAACTCTGAATATCTTATGGGAAAATTGGGAGGAGTCATTACTTTTGAGATCATATTTTCCATAAATTTTTTAGGAAATGGAGTCCTGTGCATATGAATTTCGGTTCTATCATCATAGAGTGGTTTAAAAAAAGGAAACCCCATCAAATGATCCCAGTGAGCATGGGTAATGATAAAATTATATTCATAACGTCCTTCTGCACTAAGGCTGTTGCCAAGCCTCCGGATTCCGGTTCCGGCATCAATAATAATGATATCATCGCTTTTAGTTCTGATCTCTATACACGTCGTATCTCCTCCGTATTTCATAAATTCATTACCGGAAACAGGTATTGATCCCCTTGAACCCCAACATCTAATAAGCATAAAATGATCCTTTAGGAACGGGGACGAAATAACTATCTGCTAATTTCCCCCAAATAAGTATACCAGATACCTTCCCGTTCCCATTTTTTAATGATTTTAACAGGATATTGCGACAATAGAGAAAGCACATGTCCAGCCTGACTGCGTAACAAACCGGATAAAATAAACATTCTTTTTTGCAAGAACCATTCCGAAGTTATAAGATGTTTCATTACATCATAATGAATGTTGGCAATAACCAGATCAGCGGGACAAAAAATTAAATCCTCAGCCTTGCCGTGTACAGCCAGCAGCCTATC
>JAGGWL010000345.1 GCA_021157555.1 Deltaproteobacteria bacterium
AGTCAAAATAATATTTAGAGTTCAGATTCAGGTCAAGTTTGTTTCATATAAAACCTGTAAAAGGTGAAGCCATAAAAAGCTATTTCAATTGAAAAATCAATCAACACCTTTACTGACAAATGCCCTTGACAAATAGGGATAAGAGATAATAATATTACATATTAGGACTATTTTTTCTCTATAATGTATTAGGAAAGAAAAACAATATGAGCAAATTAAGCAGAAGTCACATTCCATTATATTTTCAATTGCAGCAGATTTTAAGGGAAAAAATTCTATCCGGTAAAATTTCTATAGATGAATCCCTACCGACAGAAAGCGACCTGTGCAAACAATACGGAGTAAGCCGCACAACGGTTCGGCAGGCATTTACAGCGCTCTTAAATGAAAAACTTATAATAAGAATTCCGGGAAAAGGAACATTCATAACTCAGCAAGATAAGCATGAAAACGTTGTACATTTTTTTAATACAACAGAAAGCCTTATAACCACAGCCTATTTTGCATCATTTGATAAAACCTTTCATTACAGGGGAGTAGTATCTCCTTCAATTAGACTTATAGATATTTTTGGCCTTGAACCAGATCAAAAAATCTTCTGTATGCGTGGAACCAGATATAAAAATGGCAAGCCCCTATGCTATTTTATTACCAACTTCTCTTCGAAACATGCGCATTATTTTAAAGGCAAACGGCTAAAAAATGAAATTTTGCTAAAGATTATTGAAAAAGAACTTGGTATGACTATAAAAAAAGTGCGCCATACCATTAAAGCTTTCAAGGCAGATAAACAAATAGCAAAATATCTTGGAATCAAAGAGAATGATCCAGTTCTCGAACTTGAACAAATTTATTATATGGATAATGATATTGTCGTGGAGGTAGGTATAAACTATTTTCACGCGGAACGTTTTAGCTATACGCTTGAATTAATACAACAAAAATAAAACTAAGGAACGGGGAGAAAAGAACTTAAAGATCGCCGACTGCCCGATGCAACCTGAGAATTGATAAAGAAGCATCATAAACAGCGCTGTCATAGTTGAAATGACTGAGCGTCCGCAGGGTTTCAGCATCCAGTACCTCGGTGTTGGTGGCAAGGCCTTCCTGGTACCTGTCTTTGACTACTTTAAGATTTTCCTCTCCCTGGGCAAGGGCTTTTTGGGTCACTTCAACACGTTTATGACTCTCTTCAAGATTAAGCCATGCCTGACGTAATTGCAGCGTAATTAAAGTTTTTACATCTTCTCTTTTTTCATACAATGCTTGTGCCTGACGTTTAATTGCACCGGCTTTGTGCCGGGCAAGTCCTCCATCAAAAAAATTCCACTTTAGTCCCAGCGTTGCCGCCCATTCTTTTTCAGATTCCATGTATTCATTCTCAGTATATTTATAGCCGCCTGAAACAGCAATTTGCGGCCTGCTTGCAGCGGCTTTTACTTTAGCAGTGCTATACATGACATCTATCATCCGTGCCAGTATTTTTAGTTCATGACGAATATCCAGCGCAGCACAGCTCAAAGTTGCAAGATCTTGTTCCGGCCGGTCAAGTTTAATTTCAACAAGATCTACTATTCGGATTAATGGAAATCCTAAAAGACGATTATATGCTGAACGTGCGATGTCGAGCCGATTTTTCACTTGCAGTTCATTCTGAACAGCATCTGCCAGGGAAACTTTGGCGGCCAGCAGATCATTAACGGCTACGAACCCCTGGCTGTATAAATTTTCAACATCAGTTGCATGGGAGGCAAGGCTTTCAACATGGCTTTTTGCTACAGCAAATTGGCGAGTACTCCGCAGAACAAAAACATAGGCTTCAGCAACTTTTAATTTTAAATTCTGTTTCTCTATGTCCTGATTAATAGATGCTGCCGCCAGGGACGATTCTGCGGCGTCTATGCCATTGCTTATTGCCCAGCTTGTAAAAATAGGGATAGATGCCATGGTTGACCAGGTTAAAAATTCATCCTGGGCCATAGGTATAGCTGCTCCCCCGAAATTCAAGGCCGGCTCATCGTCCACAACAGTATATCCGCCATTAAAATCAAGGTTGGGTAAGCGTAAAGCCTTTGCGGCTGCAAGTATTTTTTTGGCAGCTTCGGTCTTTTTTATTACTGACTGAAGACTATGGTCATATACCAGGGCTATTTCCCAGGCTTCCTCAAGTGATTCTGCGCAGAAGACAGGAGGTATTATTATAAAAAAAAAGAAATATAAAAGTATTACAACAATAGTCAAAACCCTGTGATCAAGCATCATCATTTTTCCTATTTAAAATTAAGCCATCATATTTGTTTAAAAAAAGAAACATTAAAACAGGCACAACCATAACAGTAAAAATAGTAGAAGTAATTGTTCCAAAAATTAAGGAAATAGCCATTCCTCTAAAAACAAAATCCGCCATCATTACAGAAGTTCCGGCAATTATTGCAAGTGCTGTCAGCATGATCGGACGCAGACGGACCGCACCAGCTTCACAAACAGCGTCACGCAGGGTATACCCCTGTTTAAGATAGCCTATTATAAAATCAATAATCAGCAAAGAACTTCTTGTGACTACACCCGCCAAAGCCACAAGTCCTATATTAGAAGGCATTGAATAAAATTCACCGGTTATCCAGTGCCCCGGACATACGCCTATAAAGCATAAAGCCTAAAGGTATCGCGACCATTGCAATAACAGGTATCATAAAGGAACGGTAATATCCAACTAAAAGCAGGTAGATTGCAGTGAGTGATAAAAATAATGCAAAACCAAGATCTCTGAAAATATCAAGAGTAAGGCGCATTTCACCATCCCAGAAAAGTTTATAACCGTCAATTATATCAGGATCTTCAGCCTTCAGGGACAAATTGCCGGTGGTCAATTTACTCCCATCTCCCACCGCCATTCCATCAATCCTCTGATCAAGATCCACGACCGCGCAAAATGGAGATGACTTCAACATGGCTGCGCCGACATATGTAACTCTTTCATTATCCTTATGGCAGATTAACCGATCCTGCAAGCCAGGAATTATTCTGGTTAATTCAGAAACTGGAATTTTTGTACCCGCGGCATTTGTTAGATAAATTTTTGCCAGTAGAACAGGATCAATCTGATATTTTCTTGGAATATTCAAAGAAATCGGAACGGCATTTTTTTCTTCAGCTATATGAACCCGTCCTATAATATCACCATCAACAATTCTTTTCAGCGCAAGGGCTACCTGGGAGGTTGTAATACCTGATAAAGCGGCTTTTTCTTTATCAACTATAATCTGGTATTCGCGGACATCTTCCGCTTCCGAATCATTTATTTCTATAATGTCGTATGTTTTTTGAAATTCACGGGATACTTTTTCATTAAGATGTCGCAATGTAAGTAAATCATGCCCATATATTTCCGCCCGAATAGTGGAGTGAACAGGTGGACCTGGCGGGTCTTCCATTATTCGCAGAGTGCATCCCGGATAACGGGCACGAACTTTTTCTATCGCCGGGCGTAGTTCCCGTACAATTGTAACGGAAGATTCATGCCGTAATTGTTTATTAACCAGGTTTACCCGAATCTCTGCTACATAGGAACCTGCCTTATGACTGGCACCTCGCAAAAGACCACTGAAATCTATTATTCCGGAGCTGCCAAGGAATATCTGATAATTTGTTACTCTTGGCTGTTGCCGCAATAATTGTCCGATTTCACGGGTAATCTGATCTGTTATTTCAATTGGGGTAAATTCAGGCATATCAATGGTTATATTAAAGGTGTTTTTATCATCCTTTGGCATTATATCTACCCCAACGCCTCCATAGGAAATCGGGCCGCCAGGGCCCTGCGGACGAACAAACTGCCAGAGAGGCTGCATAAAAGAAACTCCGGCCAGTAAAATTATTATTAAAAATAATATCCATCTGGCTTTAGGTTTATCAATCAAAGGCGTAATGATTTTATAATAAATTTTTTTCAAAGAATCTTTTTGTTGACCAGGACGATGCTTTACTCCGGTTTTAAGCCAGTGATAGGCCGCCCAGGGAGTTATTATATAGGCTACCAGCAATGATGCCAGCATTGCTGCCGGCGCATTAAAGGTAATAGGAAAAATATAAGGTCCGCTCATATCTGTCAGCATGATTAAGGACGAAAAAACAAGCATAATTCCGATTGTAGCAAGGTTGGTAGGGTTACCTATTTCATTCGTTGCCAACACCGTTGCAAGTTTTTTATCTCCTTTTTCCATATTCACGAAATGACGATTTATATTTTCTATCACCACAATTGAAGCATCTACCATCAAACCCAGGGAAACAATTATTCCAAATAAAGTCATTCTGTTGATTGTCAGTCCAAAAAGCAGGTCTCCACCCAGAGTCAAAGACAAAATTAATGGTACTGAAACACCTGTAATTACAGCCTCCCGAACCCCCAGAAAGAGAGCAATAACACAAAAAACAATAATTATTGCAATGCCAAGATGTTCAATAAGCCTGTTAACAGCATCGTTGGCATTTGCACCATCATTTCTTGTGATTATAACCTGAACTTCAGATGGCAAAAATTTGTTTTTCATCCTTTCAACGCGCTCGCAGATGTCATTGGCGGCAAAAACTGCATTGGCGCCTTTTTTTTTGGCAACAGCAATGGTTACAGCCGGCATTTCCGGATCATGACTTTTTCCAAACCTGGGATCAGCCGGACCAAATGCAAAACGGGAGACTCTTTTTCTTTCAACCGGGGGGCCGTCAATTATATTTGCGACATCTTCAATATAAACAGGGCGTCCATTATAAATCCCGACTATCAGGCGAGCTACAGCTTCTGCTGATTCCAGAAATCCCTTTAAAAAAAGAGGATTGTTTTCACCGGTGATTACAATTGTACCGAGTGGGCCGGCAAGGTTGGATGCGGACAAGGAAGCATGGATAGTGTCCATTGTAATCCCGAAGGCCTGGAGGTGTTCCGGGTCAAGTTCGATCCTGATTTCACGATTACGGCCTCCTTTTACATAAGCCATAGAAGTATCACCAAGACTATGTAATCGTTCTACCATACGATCGGCAAGACGTTTTAAAGCATAATCGTCATAAACTTCTGAGGCAAGGGTTATGGTTACTATGGGAACATCATCAACATCAATGCTTTTTACAATGGGAGGCCCTGCTTCCGGTGGAAGTTTATCCTGTATTCGCGAGACCTTATCATAAAGCTTTGTTAATGATTCTTCCTTATCCTGGCCCACGTCAAACTCTATCACAATCAGGCATGCGGAATTCATGGCATTTCCGTAAATATGGTCGATGCCTGTAAGTTCACTAATAGCAGCCTCTAACGGATAAAGAATTAATTCTTCAACTTCTTCTGAGGAAACACCAGGCATGCTTACAAATACTTCAGCCCCGGGAACAAGTATTTGAGGATTTTCTTCCCTTGGTGTCAAGATAAGCGAAAAGACACCTAAAAGCACACAGGCAATTATAAATAAAATAGTCAGCTTGGAAATAATAAAATATTCTGCAATTTTGCCGGCCAGATTAAAAGCGCTATCTTTCATCTTTGCCAGCCTCCTTGATAATATCTCCTTCCCTTAATTCAGGGAATTGTCCGGCTATAATTCTTTCGCCGCCTGAAAGTCCGGCATTTACTTCAAGCCTGTCGGGCCATTGCCTGGCAATTCTTAACCATCTGAATCTGATCCTGTTTTCCTTGTCAAGTAAAAAAACACCGGTTAAACCGCCCCTAACATAAATATTTGATTTTTTAACCACCGGAGATTTATGATACGATATCAAAAACTTTGAACGCCCGAACATACCGGGTAAAAGCCCGTCAATCACAGGTGTTGTAATTTTAACCTGATAGCGCCGACTGACTGGATCCCCGGAAGGAACAATGCGGGAAACCTGGCCCTCAAAATTTATTGCAAGTGCATCAATAGCAACAGATACAATATCATTTACTCTAATGTGAGCCATACGTGATTCCGGAACATAAGTATTAAAGAGTAAGGCCTGGTCGGATTCTATTGTTAAAATAGGGATACCGGGAGTTGCCAGATCGCCAACCCGTTTTTGTCTGTTTATCACCACTCCGTTGACCGGGCATAGAATCCGTGTGTATTTACGCTGTGATATTGCAGTCTTCAAAACGGCTTTTGCTTCGCCCAGACTGTCTCGTGCAATATCCCGTTGAAGGCATACTTTGCGTAAAGCATTATCAGATGCGCTTCCACGAGCAAAAAGGGCTTCAAAACGTTTAACATCTGTTTCCGCATCAAGCAATGTCGCATTAGCCTTGGCAACGGTTGACATGGTCTGATTGATGGCTCCTTCAACATCAGAATCATCCAGGCTAATCAATAATTGTCCGGTAGAGACCGTCATCCCTTCATGCACAGTTATTTTGTTGATAAAACCGGTTATGCGGGAAGAAAGTTCAATTCTGGCATCGGATATAACCGAACCGATAGTCGAATAATAAACAGGTATATTTTCAATTTTAACTTGCGTAACCGGTAAATCATAAACAGCCGGAGGCGACTTTGAATAAACAGGAGGATCGTTTGAACAGCTGGATAAAAAAACAACTAAAACAGCATAAACAATCATATAATATTTTATAATCAAAATTTTTATCCTTTGTTATATTCACACTTTAAAAGAACTATTTCTTACATATATAATATAATAATATATTGACATAAAGATTATTATTACACAAGAGATGAATGTATGTAAGCGTTTATGATTATAAATTGTATATATTTGCTCAGAAAAATTATGGGTGTGCACTGGGAGCAGTGGAGTCATTCCGGCCGTATCTCCAAAATTTTATACAAAAGGCCATCTTGTCATGGTCTGGCATGAAGCCGGCTCGATGCCAATCGAATCAATATCTTTACCGAAAAATCAAGATCAACTCTTTGGCTTTCTCAAGCACATCTGTTATTA
>JAGGWL010000215.1 GCA_021157555.1 Deltaproteobacteria bacterium
CGCCTAATCTACCAGTATAGCATTTAAAATTATTTTATACATTAAAAAGCAAAAAGAACTCAATACCAACAATTCACCGCTTAAAAAATAAAATAAAATCTGAAAGCCTGAAGTTATATTTAATTCCGGTGGGATACAGCGCGAATAATATGTTTATTGATTGCAAGCAACAACGACAGGCTGGTATTTAAAAGGATAGTTTACGGCAAGCAAAGTATGTCAATAAGTGAGAAGAATAATGCCAAGGGTATCGGTCTGAAGATAAATATTTCAAGAACTATAGTACTCCTCACATGGCTTGATACCATCTCTAATAATATATAGGTAAAAAGAGTATCAGCTCATATGGGGATATCTATAATTTATATCCGATTATCGGCAAAAACACTCCGACATGTTGGGTATAGCGTTGGGTATTGATTTTATCGTAAACAAAAAAAGGGTTACGAATGAACGTAACCCCTTGATTTTATTATTGGCGTCCCCAAGGGGATTTGAACCCCTGTTGCCGGCGTGAAAGGCCGGTGTCCTGGACCAGGCTAGACGATGGGGACGCAAGATGTGAATATATTTGATGGGCCGTGCGCGACTTGAACGCGCGACTCTCTGCTTAAAAGGCAGATACTCTACCAACTGAGTTAACGGCCCAACATATGTAAAAAATAATATATTTACCCGCAAAATTTATTTCTGTCAATAAAAAAATGATATAAAATTTATTTTTTTTCAAGAATGCCGGTTCTTATAATATTGACATCTATTTTCAGCGTATTATTATTTAATTATTATTAATGCAACATTGACGAAATGACTTCCTCATTTTAATCGTATCAAAAAACAGGTAGTATCATAAACATAATAAAACAGGAGAATTAAATGGCTATAAAAAAAGAGACCCATGAATTTAAAACCGAAGTCCAACAAATGTTAAAACTGATTATAAATTCCATGTATTCCAATAAGGAAATTTTTTTAAGAGAACTGATTTCCAATTCTTCGGATGCCATTGATAAACTCCGTTTCGAATCTCAAACTTCACCTGATATACTTGGTGATGATACTGAGTTCAAGATAAAAATTATGCCGGACTGTATAAAGCAAACTTTGGAAATTTCTGATAATGGCATAGGGATGAGCCATGATGAAGTAATAGAAAATATCGGTACTATTGCACAAAGTGGAACTGGAGCTTTTTTGGAAGCGCTTGAAGCAGCTCAGAATAGTGACATCCTGGCACCTGAGCTTATAGGTCAGTTTGGAATCGGTTTTTACAGTGCCTTTATGGCTGCTGATAAAATTACCATGATAACCAGGCGGGCTGGCTCTGAAAAAGCTACAAAATGGGAGTCCCATGGTGACGGATCATTTACGATTGAAGAGGCTACCAGGGAATCACGAGGTACTTCCGTAATTCTGGAACTTAAAAAACACGAAAAAGACGAAAAGGATTTTAGTGATGAATGGACCATTAAGTCTATCATCAAACAGCATTCTGATTTTGTTCATTATCCGATTGTGATGGATGTTGAGAAGGATGAACCTATCCCTAAAGAAGAACAGCTTCTTGATAAAGATGGCAAGGCGATAGGAGAGACAACAAAAAAGGTTATAAAAGAAGAAACTCTTAATTCCATGCAGGCTATCTGGACAAAAGCCAAGGATGAAGTTTCAGATGAAGAGTATAAAGAATTTTATCAGCATATAAGCCATGACTGGAATCCTCCCTTGAAAAGGCTGCACATGAAGTTTGAAGGCGCAACCGAATATACTGTTTTATTATATATACCATCCAAGGCACCTTTTGATTTATTTCACGATAAAAAAGGGCACGGAATACATCTCTATTCAAGGCGTGTGTTTATTATGGACGACTGTAAAGAACTTATGCCGGAATATTTGAAATTTGTTACAGGGGTGGTAGATGCGCCGGATCTTGATCTTAATGTCAGCCGTGAAATATTACAGGAAAACAGCCTCATAAGAAATATACGGAGAAATCTTGTAAAAAAGGTTTTTGGGCTGCTGGAGGATATGGAAAAGGATGATTATGAAAAGTTTTACGATGAATTTGGACAAATTCTTAAAATAGGCATTCATACAGATGTTGAAAATAAGAATAAAATTTCCGAACTTATCAAATATAAAACTACCAAATCCGACGGAAAATTGATTTCCTTAAAAGAGTATGTGGCAAATATGGGCAAAGAACAAAAAAATATTTACTACATCACAGGAGACAATCTCTCCTCCATCATGAACAGTCCGCATCTTGAACAATTAAAAGAAAAGGATATTGAAGTCCTTTTAATGTCTGATCCGATTGATGAATGGGTAGTGCAGGCATTAACAGAATATGACACCAAACCCCTGAAAAGTGCGGAAAAAGGCGATCTTGATTTAAAAAAAGTTGATGAAAAGAAACAGGATGAATATACTGACCTCTTTAAGTTTATTAAAAAAGAACTTCAGGATAAAATCAAGGCGGTGAAAGCATCCACGCGTTTAAAAGATTCAGTTTCATGCCTTTCGGGAGATACTTATGATATGAGCGCCTATATGGAAAAGATTATCAAGTCATCGGGGCAGAAAACGCCTGATAATAAACGGGTGCTGGAGTTGAATATTGATCATCCTGTTCTGGCGCAGGTAAAAGCATTGTTTGAAAAAGATCCTTCTGTGCCGGAGATGAAAGACTACTGCAATCTTTTCCTTGATATTGCTCTCATTGGTGAGGGCGGCAAGGTAGAAAATCCTGCACGATTTTCAAAAGCAATCGGAGAGCTGATGACAAAAGCAATAACTGTGTGAGATTCGTGAACTTTATTTAACTACTGTCGGGCAATCCCTTGTGGTTGCCCGATTAGTCATAAAAAATTTTTCCAGGATTCAAAATACCTTCAGGGTCAAATACATTCTTTATTTTTTTCATTAAAGCTGTTTCAACCTTGCCAATTTCTTTTTCCAGATAAACTGATTTTGTAATGCCTATACCATGCTCACCGGAAATGGTTCCTCCCAGTTCCAGCGTATAATCGAACAAAGTATCAATTGCATACTCAGCATTTTTAACATCTTCTTTATTTTTTTTGTCAAGCATTACGTTTACATGGATATTTCCGTCTCCTGCATGGCCAAAACTGACAATTGTAAGCCCTGTTTCTGCTTTTATCTCCTCTATCTTTTTAACCATATCCGGAATTTTGCTTTTTGGAACAACAATATCTTCATTTATTTTATCAGGACCATACTCAAAAAGTGCGGGGGAAAGAGCTTTGCGTGCTTTAAGGATATTTTCCGATTCTTCTTTGTTTTTTGCTATTTCGATCTCAACAGCCCCCATTGAAAGGCAGATTGCGCCAAGTTCCTTTATTGCTCTATCCGTTTCTTCTTTTTTTCCATCTGCTTCAATTATTAGCAAGGCTGCGGCATTAACCGGCAAGCCGGTTTTAAGATAGCCCTCGGCACACCTTATTGATGCATTATCCATATATTCTATTGAACGAGGTATAATACCATGATTCATTATTGCAGAGACTGTTGCCGCGGCTGTTTCTATTTTTGGAAAAACAGCCTTCATTGTTCTTACTGATTCAGGAAGAGGTAAAAGACGCAGCGTCATTTTGGTGATTATTCCAAGAGTACCCTCCGAACCTACTATAAGTCTGGTTAAATCGTATCCTACAACTCCTTTAGCGGTTTGCACACCAGTATTAATTATTTCGCCGGTAGGAAGCACAACTTCAAGACCAAGCACATAATCACGCGTTACTCCATACTTTACAGCCCGCGGACCTCCTGAACATTCGGCCAGATTTCCGCCCAGAGTGCAAAATGCAGAACTGGCCGGATCAGGAGGATAAAAGAGTCCTTCCTTTTCAACTGCTTTATGTAAATGAGCCGTTATTACCCCTGGCTCCACATGAACTATCAGGTTATCTTTATCAATTTGGATTATCCGGTTAAAGCGGGTCATAACCATTATTACGCCCTGTTTAACCGCAAGTGAACCCCCAGTCATACCTGAACCTGCTCCGCGGGGAATTATAAAAAAATTATACTTGTTTGCAAGTGTTAAAATGGAGGATACTTCTTCTGTGTTTTCAGGGAACACAACTGCATCAGGTATATAGGTTAATCCTGTTGCATCATATGCATAACAGAGAAGATCCTCCTTATCTTTAATGCAATTTTCTTTACCTGTGATTTTCCTGAGCTTGCGAAATATTTTTTTTGAAAGGGTCATGAAAATATGAATTTACGGAAACATTGGGCTTGTAAGCGTTTACTAAAATTTTCCAGCATCCAGTTTGCCAGTAAGTATCTCAACCTGCTTTTTGATTATAGTGTTATTTTTTATCCCACGTTCAACACAGTTGATTGCATGAAGGGTTGTTGCATGATACCGGTTATAAGTCTTTCCTATTGTCTGGAGTGGCGTGTCTGTGTACTTTCTGGAAAGATACATGGCTATTTGTCTAGGCTTTGTATAGCATTGTTTACGTGAGCGTGAAACAATATCAACAACCGAAACATTAAATTCCTTACAAACAAGTTTTTTGATGATATCTACAGTTATTGCTTTTTGTATTTTAACTATATCTTTTACAACACGTTCTGCAAGATCAAGGTCTATTTTTTTTCCAAGCAAAGATGCCCTTGCTGAAACTCCTAACAGACCGCTTTCCAGTTGTCTTACATCTTCTGTAAGAGCGCTTGCCAGAAAATTAATAATATCACCCGGAATTGTCAGGTTATTGCGAAGCGCTTTTTTATTAAGTATGCGTACCCTTGTTCTAAAATCAGGCGCTTCCATATTAGAAATAAGGCTGCATGAAAAACGGGATCGGAGTCTATCATTAAGGCCGGCTATATCAGAAGGTAAATAACAACTTGAAAAAATTATTTTTTTACCAGCTTCGTGCAATGATTCAAGTGTTAGAGAGAGCTCCTCCTGAGTCCGTTTTTTTCCTGTTAAATAGTGTACATCATCAAGCAGTAATACATCGCAGCCATTTCTGTATTTTTCTTTAAATTTGTTGATAGAATTATTTATAAACGCATTTACCATTTCATTATAAAACTCTTCCGCTGTAATATAATATACTCTATCAGTGATATGTTCAGATAATAAATGGTGACCGATTGCCTGTGATAAGTGGCTTTTGCCCATACCTGTTTTTCCCAGCAAAAAAAGAGAATTCTGCTGTGAATTTTTCTTGGATGCAAGTGATAAAGCGGCTGAATATGCAAAATCGTTGTTATTTCCTACAACAAACTGATCAAATGTATAATTTTTACTCAACAGCCGTCCGCAAGCAGGTTTAAATTCCAGATTTGGCAAGGTCATCTGACGTTTTGGTGTGATTGTTGGTGCATTTTTTTTATTGACAGTGGTAATATTGACTGACAATTTACACTCTTTTCCGGTAATTTTTTCAAATTCTTTTTCTATTAGTATAGAATATTGATCCATAACTCTTTTTCTTGAAAAAAAATTTGGAGTGTCAAGATTTAATTTTCCCTTCCCAAAACCTTGAAATTCTAAAGGCTTAACCCACATCCTGAAACTATGGTCAGGAATACTTTGTTTAATAACAGACTGAACATCTTTCCATGCAGCTTCCATAACAACGCACCTGTGATCACACCGTTTGCAGTTAACAGTTAAAAAATATTAAAAAACTGCATTTTTAAACTGAAAACTATAATTTATATTATATATTTTTTGGAATTGAAAAAGGATTAACCGAAAACTTGAGTAGGTTTTACAGAAATAGCGATAATTGGTCAAATCTGGAAATTACAGTTTAACATCTACAAGAAAATTAAGTTATGAACATTTTATAATTCAATGTTTTTATTCATATAATTTGTAGCGTTCAAGGTAACAGCCTTAAAATACAGGATTTTTAAAATGTTTGTGTTTTGTTAGAGAAATTAAGTATATCCGCATTTATTAAACAACTTATCAACAAAAACATTTCCTCCTGAAAGCTGGTTTATACTTTTATTATCGTAAATTTTTAAAAAATAAAAACTTTTTCAAAGAGTCAAGCAGGGGTGTATTTTTATTTTTGTCAAGCCAATATTTCATTTTTTGTTCCTAACTTAAAACTTAAAACTTAAAACCTAACACTAAAAACTTCATTTATCAGATGCCAGGTATTTCTGGAAGGCCAGCATCATTTTGATATCTCCATAGGAATAATCAGCTCCCAGGGCATCTTTTACTTTACTAAGGGAATTATTATCATCGACAGCAAGTTCCTTTTCAATGGCCTGTTGCTTTTTAGGTGAAAGAAATTTGTTAATATCCAGCTTGCCTTCTTCCATAAAAAAGGCCAGGTGCCCTTCAATGGTAGATTCTACCAGGCCTCTTTCTTGTGCAATTTTGGCAATAGTTAATCCATTATTAAACATAGCAAAACTAGTTTATTTTGTATCGGAATATTGAACCTTTTTGTATGCAGTAATACTTTCTTCCGAATTTTTTTTAGGCTCAGGCAATATAACCTTCTCTATTCCGTGTTTTTTACGATAGGCTGAAACCAGTTCCACAAGTTCTTTCCCGTATTTCTGAATGGTTTTTTTGCCAACTCCATTTATTTTTTTCAGATCAGTAGTGTTGTCGGGCAGATATACAACAATCTGGAGCAATACCTGTTGATATAAAATCTGAAAATGGGCAACCTGTTCCTCTTTGGCCTTGCGGGACCGCCAGTCTTTTAGATTTTGAAAGAGCTCAGGATGGGCAACATCTGATTCAGTATAGGCCGGTGGCCGGTGTTTTTTTCCTTTTTCAGGGGTAAAGTCAATTTCAGCGACTGAAACAGCACGCAAATAACTTGACGGTGAAAATCCTTTTTCACAGCACTTTATTGCAGGCACCTTCACTGCAATTTCTTTTTTAAGATTATTCAAGGCGTTTTCAATCTTTTTGCGGAGTTCGGTATTATCTGTTTCTACATGCAATTTTGGTACTGACTCCTCAAAAATATCGGTAAATTTTTGCTGAAACCATCCTGAAGCTTTGCTGATTCGTTCCAAAATAACTGCATCTGACTCAGGCAGGCCGCCATCCTTAAAAATTGTGCATAATTGCTGCTTAAAATTTTCACTGACAACAAAAATATCTTTAACAGCTTTTTTTTCCAGTTGGCTGATATCTTCAATGCCTGAAACCTGAACTACTCTGGC
>JAGGWL010000331.1 GCA_021157555.1 Deltaproteobacteria bacterium
GGGTTTGAGGATGTGCATACGAAGGCAGGTGTCGGTTGCATTGATTGTCATACAACAAGGGAAATCCATGGAGATGGAAATTTTTATAAAAGCATGCGGGATTCCAATGCCAAGGATGCAGCCTGCACCAACTGCCATACAAAAGACTCAAAAGATTATCCCGTCATACCAGCTACGAAATCCCACAGAATTCACAAAGATAAGCTTGATTGCAATGCCTGTCATGTTCAAAACACTATGACTTGCTATAATTGTCATTTTGGCGAATTTGCAAAGACGCACGATAAGCCTGGAAGTTTTATTGGAAAAATAAAAGATTTTTTACTTTTGGTTAAATACAAAGGGAAAATAACCAGCGGTAATTTGCAAACTTTAGTTTCAGCCGAGGATAAACCTTTTATCATTTATGCTCCATATTTAACTCATTCAATCATGAGTGAAGGCAGAAAATGTGAAGAATGCCACAAAACGGAAGCTGTTAACAAACTTGCAGACGGCAAAAAATTTACCATGGCCACTTTTAAAAACGGTAAAACCAATTTTTATAAAGGAGTAGTTCCTCTAATTCCCGATCTTCTGGAATGGCCGTTTTTTAGAAAAGAGGATGGCAAATGGGTAGCTTTTAAACCCAAAGAAAAGCCTCTTATTCAGATGGGACTTTATGCTGAGCCATTCACCAAGGATGAGTTGAAAAATCTTAAAAGAAAGCATACTTACAAAAAATAATTTTTTAAATTTTATAAAATAAATAATTAGCTGCCTTTATTAAGGAACGGGTACGAAATAACTTCCCCGTTCCTAATCGCTAACCGAATAAAAAGGAGGTTTCAAATGGCTAAGCAGAACAAACTGACCAACAATGCCGGCTCGCCCGTTCCAGACAACCAGAACGTAATGACCGCAGGTCCTTGTGGTCCGATGCTGCTGCAGGATGCCTGGTTCCTGGAAAAACTTGCCCACTTCGACCGGGAAGTAATCCCCGAGCGGCGAATGCATGCTAAAGGTTCTGGTGCATACGGTACTTTTACCGTCACTCATGATATAACCCGCTATACCAAGGCCAAAATTTTTTCGGAAAAGGGAAAAAAGACCGAGCTTTTCACCCGTTTTTCCACCGTAGCCGGCGAACGTGGCGCCGCCGATGCTGAACGCGACATAAGGGGCTTTGCAATCAAATTTTATACTGAAGAGGGAAACTGGGATTTGGTGGGTAACAACACACCGGTATTTTTCCTACGCGATCCTCTAAAGTTCCCCGACCTCAACCATGCCGTAAAGCGTGATCCCCGCACCAACATGCGCAGCGCACTCAACAACTGGGATTTCTGGACATCACTGCCCGAAGCGCTGCATCAGGTTACCATTGTCATGAGCGATCGAGGTATTCCCGCTTCCTACCGCCATATGCACGGTTTTGGCAGCCATACCTTCAGCCTTATCAACGCTGACAATGAACGATACTGGGTCAAATTTCACTTCCGCACTCAGCAGGGTATCCGCACACTGACAGATGAAGAGTCCGAGGCGACTATCGGTAAATGCAGAGAGAGCCATCAACGCGACCTGTATGAGAGCATCGAAAGGGGCGATTTTCCCCGCTGGACTATGTTTATCCAGGTGATGCCGGAAAAAGAAGCGGCCACCTGCCCCTACAATCCATTTGATCTGACCAAGGTTTGGTTTCACGGGGATTATCCTCTTATAGAAGTGGGCGTCTTTGAACTAAACCGCAACCCTGAAAACTATTTTGCCGAGGTCGAACAGTCCGCCTTCAACCCCGCTAATATTGTGCCTGGCATTGGTTTCTCACCCGATAAAATGCTGCAGGGGCGTCTCTTCTCCTATGGCGATGCCCAGCGTTACCGGCTAGGAGTCAACCATCACCTGATCCCGGTCAATGCCGCCCGCTGCCCGTTTCACAGCTTCCATCGAGACGGTGCCATGCGGGTGGACGGCAACTATGGGTCCACTCTTGCTTACGAGCCGAATAGTTACACCCAGTGGCAGCAGCAACCGGAATTTGCCGAACCGCCCCTGAGTCTGGAAGGAGCCGCCGATCACTGGAATCATCGCGAGGACGAGGATTACTACTCCCAGCCCGGCCTGCTTTTCCGGATGATGAGCGATGAACAGCAGACACTACTCTTTGCCAACACCGCTCGCGCTATCGGTGAAGCACCGAAGGAAATTCAGATCCGCCATATAGGTAACTGTATGAAGGCAGATCCTTATTACGGCAAAGGAGTGGCCGACGCCCTTGGAATATAGCTGAGTGAACTGCCAGGCTAAAAATAAAAAGTTAATCTAAAGAAAGTGTTAATGAACGGGCACAAAATAACTTCCCCAAAGATGGCCTAAATCTGTGAGCCTACTTTGGGAAGTTATTTTGTGCCCGTTCTTTATTTAGTCCTCGTTTCTTACCAGCCTTTTCCCAGCCCGCCTGGTTTTAATTTAAACCGGAGAACATATAGGGGACGTATAGGTGCCTTACATCATATAATATTATGCGCAATTGAATCTTGGCGGATTTTTTTTTATCTTATTCATTTTTTCCCTTGACAAGTAGAAACACGTTGGATAAATAAAAAGAAACCCTACCAAATTTGGATGATATGTTCATACTCTTTTGGTAGGTAAAGTTACAGTAACGGACACTTGTTATAACTATTTTCAAAATGAGTGGAGTATCTTCAGAGATTCTAAAGAAGTGGCATATGACCGCGGACGTATGATATGCCTGCTGAATGAACATCCGGCAAAACATGGCTACGCTGGCCATTTCCTATTTGCCGATTCTGTCAGCGTCACGTAGCAGGCAAGAGAGTTTAAAAAGATGACAAGGAAAAGATCAAGGATGCATGTGAAGTTATTAAGAAGTCGTTCAATCGTATAAGAAGCATGGTTGTTGATATGCTTTCTTACACGAAAAAACGTGAATTAAATTGCTCCCACGTCAATATCAGCGACTTTACGGATGAAATAGTTTCTGTCTTCAAGCCAAAAGCAGTAAAACAGCATGTAGAATTCATTTGTGAGTTTGATGTATCAATAATTTTCTTTGAAATAGATCCTGCAGCTCTTAGATCTGCTTTGATTAATTTTCTGGAAAATGCTATAGATGCTTGTGAGGACAATAAGAACAAAAACAAAAAACATAAAATTATTTTTACTGTCAGGGAAAATAAAAACAACATTTTTTTTGAGATTAAAGACAACGACATCGGTATGGATACAGAAATAAAGGATAATATGTTTACTCTTTTTTTCTCATCAAAGGGACATAAAGGTACCGGGCTCGGTCTTTTTATTGCCAACCAGACTGTGGAGCAGCATGGAGGATCAATACAGGTGAAATCAAGCTTGGGCAAGGGCTCGTGCTTTACGCTAACACTTCCAAAATTACTCTCAAAGCCGAAATAAATATAAGATACTAAAACTTTACCCACCATAATTTCTGCTAAGGAACGGGCATGAAATAACTTCCCCATCCCTAAACTGGTCCAAAAAGGATTATTATGAGGTTAACAACAAAAAGTCGTTACGGAACAAGACTAATTCTGGATCTTGCTTTGCACGCTCAAACCGACCCTGTTCCCCTCAGTGATATAGCAAAACGCCAGGGGATTTCATTAAAATACCTGGAAAAATTAATTCAGAAACTGAAAATAGCCGGCATTGTAAAGAGTATGCGCGGCCCTTACGGCGGATATATGCTTGCCAAACCTACAAAAGATATCACTGTGGGAGATATTGTAAGGGTTCTGGAAGAAACAAGCGCAATTACCGACTGTACTGAAGGCGATGAAGTCTGTGGTACATGCTCTCAGGCAGGTAAGTGTCTTACTCGGTGGATCTGGATGGAAACAGGCAAGGCCATGTTCGAAAAGCTGGATTCATTCAGGATCGACAAAATCTTTAAGAGGAACCCTGTTTTCGATGATAATAAGAAATGAGGACGGATCTGGGCCATAAAGTATTAAATTCACCTAACCACCTTATTTTATGCTTTTATTTGCGGGTTCTATACCTCCCCCTATATCGTTCCTTTATACTCCCTATACACATATTTCATACTTTACCAGCTTTCCGTCCAGGCCAGCGTTTCGTAATGGTTTTTTCCATGCCGGCTTAAGACCGATCTTCTTTATCATAGCCCGATTTCCAAAAAAGATATAAACATGGGATCCCTTGCATCGTTTTTTAAAAAATTGCCCAGGTTTTTATAAAAAACGTCTAACTCCGTGTCGTCTGTTTTTTAAAACCTAAAATTATTACCAGCTCGGAGTCAAACATCACCTGATTCCGGACATACACGTCAACTTCCATATGACTGGGAATAGAAATATAACATAAGACCGGTTTTAATGGAATCTTTTGGAAAGAAAAATAGATTTTCAGGTACCTCCTATAAAGCAGCCAATTGGTACAATTTTGCTCAAACTAAGGGGAGAGGAAAACTTTGTCCCCCGGGAAAAATAAGTGTTCCAATTAAAGACATTTGGTTATATTCTCTAAATAAAAATTTTAGAGCTTTGTTTAAAAAATGATCAGTGAAGAGGTTGGTCTAATATTTACTATTTTTACCTGCTATTTTTGAAAATTTCAGTCTGTTATGATATTCAAATTTTTAGAAAGGCATTGCCTTGCATGCTTTTTCAGGACAACTCTATTATAGCTTAATATATTAATTCAAGAATTAATATATTAAAAAGGGAGCATTCTCAGTTAAAAATATTTGACTTGTTCAAAACAATCTCATATTCAACTAAATGAATTATTTAAAAAAAATTATAAAATAAACTCGGTATCCTTCAGCAAGCTCAAAAAGTAGTTTATAGTTTTAGTGTTTCTTGCTTTATGGTTCCCATGCTTCAGTATGAGAACCAGACAATACAACCTCTAAAAAGCGTAAATCAGAAAATGAAGGATGCCACAACTCAAAGGATATCATTTAATGGGTGTTAAAATCCTGGTCAATGCAGTAGACCCTGAAGAGTGTAGAATAGCGACCATCAGAGAAAATAAATTGGATGGTTTCTATATTGAACGTGCTTCAAAGGCTGTTACACATGGTAATATTTATAAGGGAGTTATAACTCGTGTAGAGCCGAGTTTACAGGCCGTGTTCGTTGATTATGGAGCCGAAAGACATGGGTTCCTTGGACAAAAAGAAATTCACAGCGATTATTTTCAGGATAATCCTTCAGGAAGAAATGCTATAAATAGTTTGGTTAAAGCAGGGCAGGAGTTACTAGTACAAATAATAAAAGATCCTTTTATGAAAAAAGGAGCCATGCTTACGACATATATTTCATTACCTGGAAGATACGTAGTTCTTATGCCGGGTAGTGTTAATAAAGGCATTTCACGAAAAATAGAGGATGAAAAAGAGCGTAGCAGATTAAAAAATATAATAGCAAAGCTTAAACTGCCGGATGATTTTGGATTGATAGTTCGTACAGCAGGAGAAAAATGTACAACAACCAATATTTCCAAAGATGTAAAGTATCTTTTACGGCTTTGGGAAAATATTAATAAGAACGTACCTAATGAAAAAGCGCCCTGCCTGCTTTATAAAGACAGGAACCTGGTACTAAGATCGTTGCGGGATTATTTCACTCAGGATGTCACAGAAATCCTTATAGACAATGAGGCATTACACAGGGAAGCCAAAAATTTTATTAAAATTATCGCTCCTAACGAGATTCAAATCGTTAAGCTTTACAAGGGAGCTAAACCAATCTTTTCAAAATATCAGCTTGAAAACCAGATCTCCTCCATTTTTCAAAGCCGTGTCCTCTTAAAATCAGGCGGTTCCATAGTTATTGAACAAACAGAGGCTCTTGTGGCAATAGATGTAAATTCAGGAAAAGCAACTAAAGAAAAATCTATTGAACAGACTGCCGTGCATATAAACATAGAAGCGGCGGAAGAGATTGCCAGGCAGCTCAGGCTTCGGGATCTTGGTGGCCTTATTGTACTCGACATGATAGATATGAAGGATCGGAAGCATAAAGCACAAGTAGAACAGGCAATGAAACTTCATGTTAAGGTAGATAAGGCAAAAACAAAAATTGGTAAAATATCAAGATTCGGTCTGATTGAAATGTCACGGCAAAGAATACGGCCATCCATTGAATTCAGTAGTTTTGAAACCTGCAAACATTGCCAGGGCAAGGGACAGGTCCCATCTCTTGAAACACGCGGCCTTGGTTTTTTACGTGAGTTAAGTGCGATGACCCTTAAGAATGAAATATCTTTGGTTAAAGCTATTGTTCCTGTTGATATTGCCGAATACCTCCTAAACAAAAAAAGAAAAGAGCTTCTTGAATTGGAAACAAGCCGTGGTATTAGCGTCAACATAATCGCTGATAGCTCTATGACTTATATGAAGTCGAAAATAGAATGCTCTTAGGAACTAGGATGAAATGGAACGAGGATGAAATTATTTTCTCACCCAAAAAATTATAATTGAGGTAGATTATGCCGAGAAAACAAAACGGAAATTTAATTTTTTTTTTAAAATTGTTTCTTATATTTGCAATCGTTATTGTGCTGATTATTGCAGGATTCCGGATAATGTCAAAAGATAAACCTGTTGTCATCGGAACTACTGACGTTAAGCCAAATCCGGTTATAAAGCAGCCTGTAATAGATTATAACAAAATTAAAAACGATACGGCATTAAAGGAGTTGATGGAACAACGAAAAACAGACTACGGAATTGAAAACGGGGTTGATATTATTGTTAGATCTGATGA
>JAGGWL010000270.1 GCA_021157555.1 Deltaproteobacteria bacterium
ATTTTACTCATTACAATATACTATTTTGCAACATGCGCGCCATACTGGAAGAAAGCAGCACCATTGAAAATAATGTATAGATAAAACAAATGGTTATAAAAAAAATAGCCTTTTATTTTGTAATAAAATGTCTTTTTTAAAATAAGTTTATGATACATGCGCAGGGAGCTGACTCGAAATTTGCCGCATATATAATTGAAATAAAATACTGTTTAATTGAAGGGTTATCATAATCAGCATAATTGTATCGGTTCTTTATGAAACAAAATTGTACCATAATACAAATATGAAGGCAATTATGTTAATTTATTTTTGGGTGAAATTATATAGGATTAACTGAAAAAGGAGACTTTAAATGATCAAACCAAAAATTGCAGTCATCGGGGGCACAGGTCTATCACAAATTGAAGGAATAAGGGGAAAGCAGACAATTGAATGTGAGACGCCTTTTGGGTTTCCTTCTTCAAAAATTACTATTGGAAGCATACATGATTCTCAAATTGCCTTTTTGCCGCGGCATGGTGCAGGGCACTCAATCTTACCATCAGAAATTAACTTTCGTGCAAATATCTACGCCTTAAAGTCTCTTGGCGTCGAATTTATATTATCCATTAGTGCAGTTGGAAGCCTGAGGGAAGATATAAAACCAATAAGTATTGTTCTGCCTGATCAATTTTATGATAGAACAAAAAATAGAATTTCGACCTTTTTTGGAAGAGGAATTGTAGCACATGTAAATTTTGCAGATCCGGTTTGCCCGGATTTGAGTAAAATAGTTTATGAATCAGCATTGGAGGCAGGTGCTACAACTTTTAATAAAGGGACTTATATTTGTATTGAAGGCCCTCAATTTTCTTCACGTGCTGAATCTAACATATACCGTAAACTGGGTTTTGATGTAGTAGGTATGACAAATCTGCCTGAAGCCAAATTAGCAAGAGAAGCCGAAATATGCTATTGTACCATAGCTCTTGTCTCGGATTATGACTGCTGGCATAAAGACCATAGAGAAGTTGATATTGAAATGGTATTTGAATATCTGGATAAAAATATAGATACCGCAAAAAAAATAATTGAAAAAACCATTTGCAGAATCACAACAGATAGACAATGCTCATGTAAAAACGCTTTAGAAAATGCTATAATAACAGAGAGAGAATCAATACCCGAAGATGTAAAACATGAGTTGCGCCCAATCATAGGGAAATATTTAAGCTGATAATCTTTTAACTGATATTTCGCACTATTTGATAATAAATCCCTGCTTGATTTAAGGTTACTATATAACACTGGGCGTTTGTTTCTTCTTTTCTTTTTTTAATTTCCGTTTTTCCTTTGGATTAAGCTGGGCTTTTTTCTGTTGTTCCTTTTTGCCTTTGTCTTTTTTTCCCTTTTCACCCATCTCTGTTTCTCCTTAATAGATTGTTTAAATCCTTTTTTAAATCAACTGCCAGTATAGCGGCAGAAGGCAGATTTTTTTCTCTTTTTGCCTGTTGTAGCACATCATAAAACAGATTAACAATAAAATTGTTCACTGTAAAATGTTTTTTCTGATCAGATTTTTTCCAGTAAACAGGTGATGTTTTTTCTGACATTATTTTGAGAATATAGCGGCATACTTCGACCATAACATCCCGCAACCATTTAACCCTCCTGCTGCGGTAAAGTATATCCGCCTCAAAGCCAAGCGATCCTTTTTGCACAAGTATACCCCTGTTTTTAAATAATTGGTACCCCGGAGTACCCATCAAAACAATTTGATAATGAGATAAAAGATTTACGGTTCTGTCCAGCCGGTCCAAAAGCATATTTTGTTTTAAAAAAGAAAAATTTCTTTCAATATCTTCAATTCTGCTGTCAGGAACGAACATGAGAAAGCCTACTTCAGGCTCAAGCCCGGCCAAACGACAAATTTCTATTGCATTTTCTGAAATTGTCCTTGAAGAATGTTTGCCCATACCATCCAAAATATCAGAGGAACCGCTTTCTATTCCCAAAAGGAGACTTTTTAAACCGGACGAAACCAGAGCAGCCATAATTGTATCATTAAGATCATTCGGCCTGGTTTCTATTCCATAAGTTATATCTATTTTCTGCAGTTGTTCGGCAAGGTTAAAAATCCGCTGCCTGCCCTTTATGCCTGGACCTACAAAATTCGGATCAATAAAATAAAATTCACGGCGGCCCTGATTATATAGTTGAGAAATTTCTGTCAAAATATTAGATGGTGTCCGGCCCCTCCACAAAGGCCCGTTGTTGTAAAATGACGGCACAGGACAGAAACTGCAGGCATTATAACATCCACGGCTGGCAAGGATGGTTGCGGTTTCGCCGGCATCATCATTTCTGACCGGAAAGGGAAACAAATCAGGATTTTTTTTCGGTTTTCTAAAGCCGTTATATTTAACCCTGCCGTCTGTTTTGTGTGCCAGACCCGGGATATCCTGCCATGCTTTTTTGAGCTGCAATCGGTCGGCCAGCTCTACCAGGATATGTTCCGGCTCTCCGGTTGCAATGGAATCGACAGGTTGTGAATGTTTAAGGATTGGATTCCATGCCAGTGTTGGAAAAAACCCGAATAAATTTATATGTCCCAAATATCCGGCAGCTCTTAACTCTGTCAGAAAATCAAAAAATTTATCTGTATGTTCCCAAAAATAGATAGCATTAATCGAGAGCAGAGACGGTGCCGTTCGGATGATTTCCTTTTTTGTTTTCTGAAAATTCCATCTGTTTTTTTGAGCATCAATAATTTCTGCCTCATGTCCGGCCGCAAGTAAGGCCGAGGCAGCATAGCCGGCAAGCAGACATGACCATAGCGGGGCGTTGGCAATATCGTTAAATCTTGTTGCCGAGGATATTCTGGGGTGTTCAAGAATAAGTATTTTCATAATTTATCTAATCGTATATCTCCGAGCGATAACGCAGTGAAGTTATTTCGTCCCCATTCCTTATGTGACGGTCTATAACTCAAGCCGGGAAAAAATACCTGCAGAATGACATAATGCTTCTAATTCGTGCAACAGGTGCGATCTTTCCGGTGGGTTAAAATATACTGGATAGAGCAGGTCAATATCGGGTGCAAGTTCTCCGCTCTGTATTAACTTTCTTGTTAAAGGCGCTCCCGGGTATAGCCTGACGTTATTAAAAATAACTGCTCCCAGATTCGCTTTTGGTCCATGAATATTTAGTATTTTTGTAAGCATTTCAAATGACTCGGCCGCGTGTTCATCAGTTTCTCCAGGAAGATTGATTAAAAAATGACACATGGTAAGGATGCCGTTTTTAGCCGTTATTTTTGCGGCCTGGAGGATATCTTTTTTTGTGAGTCTCTTGGTGAGTACTTTCAGGCCGTGATCTGTTAAGGCATCACCTGAAAAATAGACCGCAACCAAACCGGCTGCTACTGCAAGCTCAAGATTTTTTTCTGAAATATTCTCTTCCCTGAAAAAACCTGTCCACTCAATTTGCAGTTTTCTTGCAATAATTTC
>JAGGWL010000072.1 GCA_021157555.1 Deltaproteobacteria bacterium
AAAATATCTTGTTCTCCTTCAATGGCATGTGTAGCAAATGCATGCCTCAAACTATGGGGTGTTACTTTATCAATGGAAAAAGGGCCGGCTTTCTCAACAATTTTTTTCAAATTATCCTGAGCAGTTCTGGCGGAAAGCCTGTTTCCTTTTCCACTCATGGCAAGTCAGGCGCTATCAGAGTCTGTCGCAGGGTATATTGGCCAGACTTTCTTCAAATTCCTGATCCATTGAATCTGTTAATTTTTCGAGCGAAAATTTAGTATTGCAAGACCTGCAATACATACAGGTTTTTTGTCATGACCTGCGTAAAACAAGTTTTGTGCCACATTTTATACAATTAATTCGATATGTTGTCATATTTCTCCACTGTTAGAATTCTATACTGCCAGGCGTTCTTGGAAAAGGAATTACGTCGCGAATATTCTTAACGCCTGTTAAAAGCATCAACATTCGTTCAAATCCGAGTCCGAATCCGCTGTGCGGTACTGTTCCATATTTTCTTGAATCAATATACCACCAGTAGTCTTCAGGGAACTGACCCAGTTCATTCATACGTTCTGCAAGCACCTCCGGCCTTTCTTCTCTCTGACTCCCGCCTATAATTTCTCCTATGCCCGGCACAAGAACATCCATGGCCGCGACTGTAATGCCGTCATCATTCATCCGCATGTAAAAAGGTTTAATATCTTTTGGGTAATTATAAATAATAACCGGTTTTTTAAAATATTGTTCAGCAAGATAACGTTCATGTTCGGTCTGGAGGTCGTTGCCGAATTTAACTTCATGTTCAAATTTTTTACCGGATTTGTTCAGAATATCAATGGCATCGCTGTACGGAAGCTTCAAAAAAGAGCCAGCTATGATAGTTTCCAAAGTTGCCATAAGTTTTTTATCTACAAACTTCGCAAAAAGTTGAATATCTTCAGCGCAATTATCGAGTATGTGCATAGTAAGAAATTTTGTCATTTCTTCAGCCAGATCCATATCGCCTTCAAGATCGCAGAATGCCATTTCCGGTTCTACCATCCAGAATTCGGCAACGTGCCTGCTGGTGTTTGAATTTTCGGCCCTGAATGTGGGCCCGAAAGTGTAAACATCACCCAGTGCCAGGGCAAACATTTCGGCCGACAATTGACCTGATACTGTCAAGTTGGTTTCCTGGCCGAAAAAATCTTTCCTGCAATCATTTTTAATCTTTTGATCCGGTTTTAAAGTAGTTACGCGGAACATCTCTCCGGCTCCTTCGCAGTCGGAGCCGGTTATGATGGGAGTATGTATATATTGAAAAGCTTTATCCCTGAAAAATTTATGGATTGCATAGGAAAGCTCGGATCTTATACGGAACATTGCCCCATATTTGTTTGTTCTGGGACGCAGATGAGCAATTGTTCTTAAAAATTCGTCGGTATGACGTTTTTTCTGCAAGGGATAGGATTCCGGAGCAAGACTGATTATCTCAATACTTTGTGCCTGTATTTCCAGAGTCTGCCCCTTGCCCTGAGATTTTACAAGGCTGCCTCTTATACAGACGGCTGAACCGATTGTCAGGCTTGTAATCTCCGTATAATTATCTAAAGCACTGTCGGCTATAATCTGGATATTTTTCAGGCAGGAACCGTCATTAACCTCAAGAAATGAAAAATTTTTTGAATCCCGCCTGGTCCTTAACCAGCCTTTAATCAAAACATTGTCAGATGGAGATAATTCTTTTAAAAGTTGATATATTTTTTCGCGTTTCATTTTATCCCTTTGAAAATTTTACAATCTGTTCTCTAATCTCTTCTACGGAAGTATTATCCGGCATTTGTTTGCCAAATTGCACTGAAACTTTATACGGAATTTTTGAAGGCCAGGAGGAGAAAGGCTTCCCTTTATAATAACTGAACATACTGCCCCAGGTGCCTCCGATATATACCGGTACAACCGGCAATCCGGTACCTGCAATTATTCGCTCGCATCCTTTTTTAAATTTACCGATTTTTCCTGTAACCGAAACCGCTCCTTCAGCAAAAACACAAACAATACCTTCATCTTTTATAATTTCCCTTGCCCTGCGTAAAGCATTTTTTATCTGCTCAGAATTATCTTTTTCCGAAACAGGAACCATCTGCATAAGCCTGAAAAACCAGTTAAACCAGCGGATATTGTAAATTTTACGTTCAACCAGAAATTTTATTCTGCGCTGCCCCGTTGCCATCAGGATAAAAGGATCCACCCAGGATGCAATATTGCTTACAAGCAATACCCCTCCTTCTGCGGGTATATTTTCAATCCCTTTAATTTTAATTCTGTAAAAAATTTTTGTGATAATCAGCATAATAAAACGAACAAAAAAATCGGGCAGCACAAACATGGTGGCAACGCCCAGGACAAAGGTCATAACTCCAAGAAGCATAAATGCCTGACCAGGAGAGAAGCCCAGTCTCTCCTGAAATATTTTTATCATCAGGGTTGCGCCGAGAATTCCCACAAAGTTCAAAAAATTGGATGCTGCCAGCACGGCTCCGCGTTTATGGCTTGGGGTTTTCCACTGTATAAAAGCATTCAGAGGAAGCAGGAAAAGACCCGCGCTTATTCCGAGCATAATTATAAAAAAAATAGCCCAGACAAAAGAATCAGACGCGCCCTGGAGCAGTATCAGGGATGCTGATAAACCAAAAGCACCTATGGGAACAATGCCAAATTCGATATTACGGCCTGACAGCAGACCGGCCAGGATTGCTCCGCTCCCAACGCCGACTGCCACCACAAGATAAAGATAACCTGCAACATTGCTGTTTTCCGGAGCAAGATGCATCAGGTCAATGCCGTAAGGAATCAGGTTCATCTGGGCATAGGCCGCCACAAGCCAGAAATAAGATGATGTTAATACCGACATAAGGAGATAGCGGTCGTTGGCAATAGATTTTACAGTCTTCCAGATTCCGATAAAAAATAACGGATTTATTTTCTCCTTGCCTCCGGCTGGCGCTGTTTTATAAATTCTTCGGCTTACAAAAATACCTCCCATGCTTACAAGAATACAAGTCATTCCGCAGATAAGAAATCCATGGTCTCCGCCAGCCAGCAGAGACGCCATTAAGGTTCCGATGATAATCGACAAAAAAGTGGCAGATACTATATGACTGTTTGCTTTTGATAATCGTTCGGTCGGCACCAGTTCAGGAATAATGCCATATTTGGCCGGCCCGAAAAAAGCGCTTTGGGTACACATGAGAAAGAGCACAACATAAAGGCCGGCAGAGCTTTTAAAATAAAAGCAAATAAATCCCGAGGACATCAGAAACAGCTCAATTATTTTTAATCTTGCTATTATAATCTGCTTGCTGATTCTGTCCGCCAGTACACCGGCGGCATCTGAAAAGAGTAAAAAAGGGAGCACGAATATAGCACCGGTATTGGCCATAATACTGTCGGGATTAATTTTGGGGTTAAGGGCTATAAGAAAAAAAACCATCGACAGTTTGTAAAGGTTGTCATTCAATGCCCCAAAAAACTGGGTGGCATTCAGCCATTTGAAGGTTGCGTTGCTATTATTTTTAGTCATAAAAATTACATGGTTCCCGTAAGTCCATACCCCTGTTTTAGATAATTGCTTTGCCTGTTCGGCTAACATCTGTTTAACAAAATGTCAAATTAATACTCCAAACATAGGGAACTGGAAGAAAATAATATAGTCATATCGTGCAAAACTTTTGTTCGTTTTCAAGGCGTGATGGCAGGTGCACAGATTTGGGTCAGGTTTATTCTGAATCCTGTTTTTTGATGCAATTGCCCTGCCAGAGCCTTACTAAAAACTTGACAATAAAAATGATTCATACTTATATAAAGGTTTTATTTGATAGCAGCACTTATA
>JAGGWL010000001.1 GCA_021157555.1 Deltaproteobacteria bacterium
CCTTCGCCAATTTGCATTTTGGTCTATTTTTGCAAAAAATTATTTTTTAAACATTAACAAAATCAACATGTTATAAAAACAGAAAAAGCTGATTTTCTCTGTTTTTTAAATTTGGCGAAGGTATTGATTAAAGGAGACATTATAATATGTTGCCGGCTAAGGAGGAAGTTCGACGTCTTCTCAATCAACTACCTGATGATACAAGTTTAGAAGATATTCAGTATCATATTTACGTTCAGCAAAAAATTGATCGGGGATTAAATGATGTTAAAACCGATAACACCCTTTCAGAAACGGAATTTGATAAAAAGATGTCAAAGTGGCTCGAACCATAAAATGGACTGAATCCGCAATCAATGATCTTGAAGAAGTAGCAGGATTTATAGCAAGAGATTCCCAGTTTTATGCTACAACTGTTGTAAAAAAGGCACGAAAAGCAGCTCAATCTCTTAGATTTTCTGCTGAGCGTGGACGAGTGGTGCCTGAAAACAATTCATCCGATATTCGAGAACTATTCCTTTGGCAATACAGACTAATTTACAAAGTTACTTCTCATAATATATATGTTTTGGCATTTATACATGGGACTCGCGATCTTGAATCATTATGGAAACGTCGTGGTGAACCTGAAGACATAAACTCCTGTTCTGTAAAAACTAAGGAGTTAAAATGAAAATATATGAAAACGAGGATGTCATTGCATCTCAAGTTCTTGAGGGGCTTGAAATTAACCTTGTCGACTTATTCGGACATCTCTGCTGTAGGGACGGTTCGCAAACCACACCTGCTACTACAAATAATCCTGATACCTGAACGAATTAAAAGTGCAGCAGTAACCCCTGTAACCTTCTCTGTTTCTGTGTCATAATCTGTTCCATGGCGCGCCTGCGCTCTGTTGCCAGCCCCTCATGACGGGCTTTTATCTTTTAAGATGCAGCACGTTATTCCGTTTTCTTTAAATGTTTTTAAGGTAGCATAAGCTCCGTCTATAAAAGCTTTTGTATTATCTGCGCCACAAATATTGATTACTTTTGCATTGCCGTCAAGAACATCGAAGCCATTACCAGTTGTAATTTCGGACGGCTCTCTTGGTACGGGTAAGCCACCTGTAACTTCAGGGCATACAGGTAAAAAACGATTTTTTTTTAATATATCAAAAATAAATCTATTTTTTTTATTTTGCCCATCATACCTGCAATTAAATCCAAGAAGACAGGCACTGACACCAATCATAGTGTTTTATTTTTTTTCTCTTTAATGTTTTTTTCACAAAGAACAATATATTGCAAAGCCCTCCAATTGACTCCTACATCAGGGTAATCGGAAATTACCGCTTTAAAACGGTAAAGAGCGGCCTTGTATTGTTTACTCTTGAAATAAAAATAACCCACATAGAATTCGTTTTCAGCAAGGCTCTGCAAGCATTTTGCTATATATACTTTGGATTGCCCCAAATAGCTGGTTTCCGGAAACTGTTTTAACAATCTGTTAAAAGCATGTAGAGCATTCCTGGCAGGAGTCTGGTCTCTGTCTATGGTGCCAACCCTATCATAATAGCAGCGTGCGATTTGATATAATACATAAGGAATTTTTTCATTCCGCGGATGAAGACTTTCAAACTGCTCATAGGCAAGCACGGCTTCTTCATAATCTTTTAATTTGTAATGGGAATCAGCTATTTTCATTTCAGCAAGAATAGCTAAATTGCTGAATGGATACCAGTCTTTTAAATTTTCAAAATGTTTTATAGCATAACTGTAATTCCCTTTGGAGAATTCCTTTGTACCTATATCTGCAAGCTCCTGCGCACTTTTTTCTTTTTTTGGTGAAGAAAAAAGTGCGCAGCCTGAGCAAATGAATACAGAAATAAAAAATAGTAGTATAATTCGTCTCATTTAATTCACTTTTTTAACCTATAAATTTTCAATATAATGTTCCGCTGATACAGCGGCAATTGCAGCATCACCTATTGCTGTTGCAATTTGACGCAAAGGAGTGCTGCGCCCGTCACCTGCGGCAAAAACTCCCTGTACGGATGTTTCCATCTTCTCATTCACAAAAACAAAACCATGCTCATCCAGCTTAATCTCATCGCCAAGAAATCCTGAATTAGGCTTAATACCAACCCATATAAAACATCCATCTACAGGATAATCTGTGATATTTTCCGTTTTAACATTTTTTACTGAAATATTGGTAACACCGGTTTTGCCACCTTTTATGCCTGTTAAGACTGAATCCCAGAGAATTTCGATTTTATCATTTGCAAATGCCCGTTCCTGCAGTATTTTGGAAGCGCGCAATTCATTTCTACGATGTATGATAAAAACTTTTTTTGCAAATTTTGTTAAAAAGATACTCTCCTGAACCGCTGTATCTCCGCCTCCGACCGCGGCTACAACTGAACCGCTGAAAAAGGGGCCATCGCACGTTGCACAAAAAGATACACCCTTGCCATAAAAAGCATCTTCTCCTGGAACTCCCAATTTACTAGGGGATGCGCCTGTGGCTATAATAACAGTATGAGCAGTAATTGTTTTATCATTCAATTTAATTTTTTTAACCTTGTCCGAGCAATCCATAGAAAGAATCTCTTCTGTTTCTATTTTAAGGCCGAACTGTTTTGCCTGCTCACTCATTTTATTGGTAAGGTCAATACCGCTGATTCCTTCAGGAAAGCCTGGATAATTTTCAATCCAGTCAGTAACAATAATCTGCCCGCCTATCACTGACTTTTCCAGCAGAATCACATTAAGACGTGCCCGCGCGGCATATAGTCCCGCTGTAAGACCTGCCGGTCCTCCTCCAATAATAACCAGATCATAATCTACATTTTGCATAAAAAAACCTATGAAATACTATTAATTGTTTCTTCAAGCTTTGATTTCGAAACAAGCCCGACAACCTGATCTGCTACAGCCCCGTCCTTAAAAAAGAGAAGAGTTGGTATAGACCTTACCCCATATTTACCAGCCGACGCAGAATTATCATCCACGTTGCACTTTGTAAATTTTACCTTATCACCCAGGGAAGCGGAGAGATCTTCAATAATTGGTCCAATGGCTTTACATGGACCGCACCATGGAGCCCAGAAATCCACCAGAACAATACCGTCTGCTTTCAAAACTTCAGCTTCAAAATTACTGTCATTGATTTCCAAAACACCTTTTGCCATAATATTCCACCTTTCATTTTTTATAAATTTAAGAAACAATAAGAAAGTTATTTATTCTTAAAAAAGATATAATATCATGAATAAATATTGTCAACTTTATAAAATAATGAAATGGCATGAAACCTATATTGCTATAAGCAAAAAAAGCATAGCCTCTATAATCTCTGTCATGGCACCAAGCATATCACCTGTTACACAGCCTATACGTTTTTTGTAATACATTAAAATCGAAGCCGTTAATCCTATAAAAATAGTATTAAGCCAGAGTCCCTGCAATCCAAGAAAAAAAGAAAGTGCTATTGGTATAAGCAGCCCGCTGAAATCGAAAAGAGTTAACGGATCATTAAAAAGGTCGTAACCGGTGCCGTCTGATTTTCTGCCATACGTTAAAAATTTTATCCCGAACAACATGCTTCCCCTTGAGTAGGCAGGAATCAATATAAGCAAAAGAGATCTTTGGTAATCCAGGCACATGATACCGCAATATTTAATTGCTAAAGCTATCAGAATTGCGACAAGTCCCATTACACCAATTCTGCTGTCTTTCATTATTGAAAGAGTTTTTTCATTTGACCTGTGTCCAAGAAGTCCGTCTGCAGCGTCACCAAGGCCATCAATATGAAAAGCACCGGTCAGTATAATAAGTAAAACAACATCTAAAACCGCTGCTGCCTGGCCTGGCCAGATTAACAAAAAAAGCTGATCAAAAATAGAAACTATTGTGCCCAAAAGAATCCCGACAACAGGAAAAAAAGCAACCATACCTTTGGGGTCATAGATTTTTGATTTTCCCAATGGTAAAATTGTTGTAAATTGAATGGCTGCCAATAAGCGGTTCATGATATTTAAAATTTTTAGTTTCACATTTACACCCATGTTTTTTAGTAGACGCTGGGGTTGGCCAAATATCGACTGGGATCATTGCGATAAATGGCGCAAAGCGAAGCGCTATTTATTGTCAAGTGCATCCAATTGTTCGGCTTCCCTGAGTTTAACAATATCAATTTTATCTTGCGGTCTTGCGCTTGCTTCTTTTGCTCGGATAAGGTCAGATCGTGAAATAAAAAGGATTTTAAAATCATCTAAGTTAACCAGTTCGCGTTTTTTTCATGCCTCATCAAACTCGATTCCTGGAATCGACATCATAATATCGACACGTATAGGTGGCCTTCCCATCTGATAAAAATAGCCTTTTTGTGTGAAGTCATCTGAAGTAAGATTTTCCAGTGGTGCGCCAAATTCCTTCAATGCAGCATACACACTATTTGTATTTTTTTGATCTGTCGCTATAAACAGGTCAAGGTTTTTGGTGAATCGGGGCTCGCTGTATTTCATTACAGCATATTCGCCCACTACAAGATAACGAATTTTATGCTTTTCGAAAATTTTCAATAGTTCTCTGAAGTCTGGACTCGTCAGCATTTTTTTCTCGAATCAAAAAATAATCATTTAGCATTTCCGCTACTGCTTCAAAAATGGCAAAATCTCCTTGGGATTGCCAAAAGCGGATATCGAATAAACGCCTATCATCCGTTATGCGTTGGTAATTTTCTTTGATTGTTCTCATTCCTTTTCCTATATCCCAATCGCGGTTCTGACTCTTATAGACTGAAATCCTGGCGATACCAGCTTCAAAGGCCTGACGTATGTCTTCTCACATTACCGGAATTTGCATGTTGCATTAAAATGCTTTAAGCCCTTTATAATTAATTGTCTCTGCGTAATGCATCAAATCTTCTTTGTCGACATTGGTGCCCTCGATAGTCACCATGTACTTTTTTGCCACGTTAATCATGACTTTTCCGCTGCGATTGTCCCCACTGTATTTGACGATCGCCTTATTTCTCTTGATTTTTTGAAGTTTTCCTCCATCGGCGCCAGCGATGGCAGGATTAAACATCGCCATCATTCCCTGGAAAATCGGAGAATCTCCCATAATACTCAACGTGATGCGCCTTTGGCCTTCGTTTCCGCTGCCGGGCTTCCAATATTCCTTCTCGATAACTGATGAACCGCCGATCATGCCCAGGTTCTGCGATTTTGCCCTGCCACCCTTCCATAGGTTCAGGCAGAAACGTCATCAACCTTTCACTGGTCATCTGCTGGATTAGCTGTTTGGCATATTCGAGGCTCTCCACAGCCTCCGTGTAAATCTTTTCGTTGTAAGCTTCTATTGCCTCATTGATCGCATCCAAGACCTCATCGGCCTGCGCAGCAGCGCCGCACGCGCAAATTGCCAAAACCAACACCATTATTTTTACTGTATTGCTAAACATGAACGTCTCCCTTGCAATTTTATTACTTAATGCTTTGATTGCCACTATCCCGTTCCTTATCTTTTTTTTTCTCATGATCTCGCCAAGGCGATTCTGGGCCTTCCGGAGTTCCGGGTCCTTCATGTAGGGCATCAGTTTTATCATGGATCCGGGCATTTTTAGGCCCATTTCATCAGCCCTTTTCTGAGTTTTCTTGGGTTCTTCTGAAGGATGCTTTTTTTCATTATTTAATTTTAACAGGAATACCAGCTACCATCCATGTAACCTGATCTGCAACATTGGCAATATGCTGGTTAGCAAATCCTGCGGCATCTCTGAACATTCTGGAAAGGTCATTTTCCGGTACAATGCCTGTTCCTACTTCATTAGAAACCATTATAACGGAACATTCCGTTTTTTGAACAGCATCCAGAAGTTTTTCTACATTTTTTAAAATATAATCAATTCGCCTGCTCTTTAAAAGAAGATTGCTTATCCAGAGTGTAATGCAGTCAATAAGGATAATATCCGAACTTTTTCCATGTTCTGTTATAGCTTTGTGCAGGTTTATCGGTTCTTCAACTGTTTTCCATCTATTATCTCTTTCTTTCTGGTGACGCGCCACCCTGTCCTTCATCTCATCATCATAAGGAACACATGTTGCAATAAATGTTCTCCTGTTGTCGGAGAATTTATCAGCAAGTTTGAGTGCCTGGCTGCTTTTGCCGCTTCTGCATCCCCCTATTACCAAAATATTTTTTTTTATGGAAAGACTCATAATGTTAATAACTCTTTAATCTCTTTAATATTAATATGTTTTTCAAAGTGTGCAGCCAAAAGGTCGTATTCTTTATCCCTTACAGCCAAACCGTGTGCCTGAGCTACTTTTATATTTTCAAGACCTACGCTTTCAAGCCATAATTCAGTTATGCCTGGACTGTCAAAGAGACCGTGCATGTAAGTTCCTATGATTTTTAAACCATCCATGGAACAGCCATCTTCCTTGCTGCATTTAATACCGTTTTGTTTAGAGATCTTGAATAAAAATTCGCCTGCAAGTCTATCTGTAATTCCCATATGTATTTCATATCCGGTTCCAGTAATTCCTTTCCATGAAAAACAGGATAATGTTGTAGTCTTGGGCGCTTTGAGAATAGTCTCAACAGGTAAAAGAGATAGTCCCTCAGTTGTTCCGGGCTCTCCTTCAATGCCGTCCGGGTCATGAACATATCTGCCCATCATCTGATATCCTCCGCAAATCCCCAGAATATGTCCGTTTTGATTTGCATAATTTTTAAGCTTTTTAGCCCATCCGGTTGAATGCAGCCATTTAAGATCAAATTGTGTGTTTTTTGAGCCAGGCAGTATGACAGCTTTAAAAATGGATAATTCCTGTACTTGTTCTACAAAAAAAAGTTCAACTCCATTTAAGGACAAAAGCGGGTCAAAATCAGTAAAATTGGAAATATGCGGCAAGCGTATAACTGCTATTTTGCTTTGGTTCCCATCTTTTTGACAATCCCTGGCAGGTATAATTTTTTTTACGTTCTCTATTACTACTGAATCTTCGGCTTCAATACGAATATGATCATACCAGGGCAGCACACCAAATACTTTTTTACCGGTTTTTTTTTCGATCCATTTTATGCCATCAGAAAATAGAGTGATATCCCCTCTAAACCTGTTAATGATAAAACCTGCTATCATCTCTCGCTGTTTTTCTGAAAGGCATTCCAGAGTGCCTACTATTTGAGCAAATACACCGCCCTTATGAATATCTGCGACTAAAATAACAGGAGATTCTGCATATTCAGCCATACGCATATTAACAATATCATTTGGCATCAAATTAACTTCAGCACATGAGCCTGCCCCTTCGATGACAATAAGTTCATATTTTTTACGCAACCTGTCAAGTGCCGAGCAGGCTTTGGCAAAAAATTTGTTTTTTCTGGAATGATATTCTGCTGCCGAACTATCTTCAATCGCATTACCAAGCAATACTACCTGTGCTCCAGTATCGCTTGTAGGCTTTAACAGGATCGGATTCATGTCAACATGCGGAGGCAGGCCGGAAGCTTCTGCCTGAACAATCTGTGCTCGACCCATTTCCAGCCCATCCAGGGTTACTCCCGAATTATTCGACATATTTTGTGCTTTATAAGGTGCTACCCGGATACCATGTTTTAGAAAAATTCTGCAAAGCGCAGTAGATACAATACTTTTTCCAACATCCGAACCTGTGCCGAAAACAGCCAGGCATTTTCCTGTTTTTAAAGTTTTATTTTTCAATCCCGACCCTGGCCTTTACACCTTTGTGATAATAGTGTTTTATCTCTTTCATTTCTGTGACCAGATCCGCTTTTTCGATTATCCTGGGGTCAGCGCCTCGTCCTGTTATGACAAGTTCCACATGATCAGGTTTTGCATCAATGATATCAATAAGCTCCTGAACATCAAACATGCCGCACATTACAGCCACATTACCCTCTTCAATAATGACAAGATCATATGCCCCGGAAGCGACTATTTTTTTAATCTTTTCAAGACCTTTTTTTGATGCTTCAATATCTTCAGGAGAGGGTTTTCCTTTAACAAAGCCTTTTATTCCATATTGCTCAATTGTAATAAAATCTGAAAACCTCTCCAGTGCCTTGATTTCACTGTAATCCCCCATTTTCATAAACTGCCCGATAAAGACTTTCATACCGGCACCGGCTGCCCTGACGGAGAGGCCTAATGATGCAGTAGTTTTTCCCTTGCCGTTGCCGGTATATATATGCACATATCCTTTGAATTCTGTTATAGACATATCAATCCTCTGCTTTTATTTCATATTTTTTTGAATATCCTCTTGGGGTTAGCATAAAATCACAATAAGTAAAAGTACTCCTGTTGCCAATAAAAACCGTGGTTAACATGCCGACTGAAGCAGTGTCAAGATGCTCCAGAGTCGTCATTTCAACCTCCTGGCCATCCCTCATGGCGTTTGTGATAATTCCTACAGGTGTGGACTTATCTCTGTATTTCAACATGATTTCCTGAGCTTTTTTAAGCTGCCAGTCTCTTTTTTTGCTTTTGGGATTATAGAGCACTATAACAAAATCTGCCTTGCCTGCTGCTTCAAGCCGACTTTCAATAACATTCCATGGCGTTAAAAGATCACTCAGGCTTATTACTGCAAAATCATGGGTTAATGGGGCTCCAAGAAGGGCTCCTCCAGAGCATAGTGCCGGTATTCCTGGAATAACCTCTATAGTAAGCTCGTTTCCATCTATTTCTGATATGTTTTTAGCAGCAGGCTTCCTGATTCTGATTTTTTTCTTCTGGCAGACTTCAAGGGCCAGGCCGGCCATGGCATAAATTCCGGCATCTCCGCTCGAAACTATTGCACATGATTGTCCATTTAAGGCTGTATTTATGGCGGCTTCAACCCTGTCAACCTCTTTTCTCATTGCTGTACTGATAATTTTTTTCCCTTTTATCAGCGGCTTGACAAGATCAATATAAGTTGAATATCCTGCAACAACATCAACCTTTTTCAATATTTCATGAGCGCGCATAGAGAGATAATCCGGATGGCCGGGTCCGATCCCTACTATATAGAGGAAATGCTTGCTATTGCAATCGTTACATTCCCTTTTATCTGTTTGGGAACTATCAATTTTCCGTTTTTTGCCGATAGAATCGCTGCTGCTTCGCATACGCTGGTAACTCCAATATGTTTTTTTACCATAAATGATGGACGTTCAATATTTTTTACCTGTTCGAGTTGTTTTTTGCTGTAAAACTTTATTGGTATTTCAAGGGTGTGAGCAAGCTCAAGAAGACCTTTTTCATCTGATTTAATATCAATAGTTGACAAATTCAGAAGACTCAAGGCTGAGAGATTGAACATATCCAGAACTTCCCCCAAAAAGGCCTTAAGCTCTTGCACTTTTGTATTTCTGTTGCATCCCATACCTATTGCCAACATAACAGGCCGCAATTTTAAAAAATGAGTTGGAATGTCAGCCTTTATATAATCTATAAAAACACCCGGATTTTTAACTGGAATTCTGTTTTTTGTTATTCTATTATCAGCAATGCTATAATCAATATCATTCAGGATTATATTTGAAGCGGAAAGTGTACCTGTTAAATATTGATATGGGTCATGGAGTATAATTTTTTTTCCATTCAGCAAAGCCATACTTACATTTTTGATTGCTTCAGGATTTTCTATGATCAATCCTTTTTTGCTGGCGAGCAGATCAATGGCCGGTATATTATTTATATCTGTTGCTGTTGTAATCACCGGCTCTGCGTTTGTGATTTCTGCAATTTTTAAAGCAAGCTCATTAGCTCCTCCGATATGCCCGGAAAGCAGGCTTATTGCATACAGTCCTTTTTCATCTACAACAACAACAGCCGGATCTTTTGTTTTATGCTGGATTAAAGGTGCTATAATCCTTACCACAATACCGGTGGACATAATAAAAATATGCCCATTGTATTGATTAAAAACCTCGCTCAATCTCCTGGATAAAACATTGAAAGATAAAACAGAACAATGGACTCTATTATTTATTTGAAATTTAAGTCCTGAAGGGATATACATGTCCGTATCAGCTAATTCTGCCGTAATTTTAAAGGCTACTTGCACACCTTGTGCTGTTATAGCCCATACTGCAAAATTTTGCTTTTTTGTATATTTCATAAATATAGATTACCAGAAGAATAAACCTTTAGAAGGTTATTATAGCTCATTTTTTTAACATAAACTATTAGTTAATGGCAAGTGTATTATCATAAGAGTTGCTGCCCATATTTTTATTTGATGGAACTTTGGCGTTCTCGTGACTTGACATTTTTTGATCTTGACATATTTTTTTTTTTATGATCAATTTAAAAATTAATTTTTTGACTTTAGATAAAAAGATTTTTGAAAAAATAACCGAATTTTAAAGAAATAAATACACGGATTTTAAGGAAAAAATTATGAAAAGAACATATCAACCCAGCAGAATAAAACGGGCAAGAACACATGGTTTTTTAAAAAGGATGTCAACCACGCAAGGGAGAAGGATTATTAATAGGCGTAGAGCTAAAGGAAGAGCTCGTTTAACAGTTTAAAATATTCTATAAAAGTGGAATTATAGCATTTGCGTCAATTCTCATTTGTCAAAGCTGACAGGCTATTAAAACGTAAAGACTTTCTTTGGTTATCAAAAACAGGAACCAAATATTATAATAGACACTTTTTAGCTATTTTTTTTCCTGGCAGAACAGCTAAAACACGTATAGGCATTACTGTAACAAAAAAAATTGGAAAGGCGGTTAAGCGCAACAGAATTAAAAGATATGTTCGTGAATATTATCGGGTAAACAAACATATGATTGAAAACCATTGGGACATTAATATTATTGCAAAAAAGGATGTGGCAGGCTTGAATTTTAGTCAGGTTTGTTCATCATTGAAAAATATTTTTAGACATATTCATTAAATAAGCAGCCATGCCTCCAAGTATAATATTGCAAAGACTCATTTTAATATTGATAAAACTTTATCAAACCTTATTGTCCCCTTTTTTGCCTCCAGTTTGTCGTTTTTACCCTACTTGTTCCGAGTATGCGTATCAGGCGGTATGCAGACATGGATTCTTGATGGGACTCTATCTTTCAGTGAAAAGAATTTCAAAATGTCATCCATTTAATCCTGGTGGCTTTGATCCTGTTCCCGACACTCTATCTTTAGGAAAAAAATAAATTTTTTACACATGCCTCATTAATTTATTCTGTTTTATCTCCTCCGCTTTAAGCTCTCAACAAATTCATTGCTACCTTTCATAGCAAATCAGCGTGAGCTTTTTTTGTTTACAAGGTTGGGTTGATAGTTTGAGGTGCTCATGGCATGTTCCCAGGTTTATAAATTCACATATCAGGAGTAAACAATGCAGCAAGCTCGTCTTTTTTTAGCAATTGCACTATCATTTATAGTATTTTTTGTATGGGAAACTTTTTTTGTAAACAGGGAACCCCTGGTACAAAATAATAACACTATTCAATCCAATAGCATTGACGAACCAGCCAAAATAGCTGATAATAAAATAGATTTTGGTAATAAAGAAAAACAAATAGATTATAATAGTTATGATGCAACGGATTCCAATCTTTCTCAAAACAAGCCAAGAATTATTACAGTCAATACACCTTTGTATTCTGTTCAGATTTCAGAAAAAGGAGCTGTATTTGAAAGTTTTATTTTAAAAAAATTCAAGGAAACCGGAAAACAGGATTCCCCAGACTTGCAATTATTCTCTGTCTCATCAGGACAAGGAACGGTTCAGACTCAATTTACAGGTGATAATATTTTCTGCTTTGAGAATTCTTTTTTTCAGGCTGATATTTCTGATGATATAATTAACATTGTTGATGGTTCTTTTGAAATTCTATTTACATGGAAATCACCGAGTGGCCTTATTATTGAAAAAAGATTTTTATTTTCTCCGGAAACGTATCTAATCAGTTTGAATATAGCTATAAAAAATACTTCAAATATGCCTGTTAAGGGTGCGTTAATGCTCTCTTTGCTAAATGAGCTGCCGGAGGACAATGGGGGGTATGCCTTTGAAGGGCCAAGCACTTACATAAACAACAAATTAGAACAGATTAAGATCAAAAAGCTAAAGGATAAAAATCTTTTTGACGGTATGATTTCATGGATTGCATTGGAGAATCGCTATTTTGCCTCTGCCATAATTCCTGATAGTGCAACATTTGCAAGGATGCAGATCAAGGTTGAGCAGGATAATATTTTAAAATCGACATATATTCAAACAATAGATTCTCTAAATTTCGGTGAAAAGCATATTTCCAGTTTTCATCTTTTCTTTGGCCCTAAAAAGATCGGTATTCTTCCAGAATCCGGCTACCACCTTGATAAAATCGTTAACTTCGGCATGTTTGATTTTATTGCCAAACCCTGTCTTTATTTAATGAATTTTTTGTACAAATTTATTCCTAATTATGGTTTTGCAATTATTATTCTAACTGTTTTAATAAAGCTGATACTTTGGCCGCTTGGTTCCAAGAGTTATAAATCTATGGCTGAGATGAAAAAACTCCAGCCTTTGATGACTCAAATTAGAGAAAAATATAAAAACGATAAACAAAAGATGAATCAGGAAGTTATGGGATTGTATAAGACATACAAGGTAAACCCGCTTGGCGGATGCCTGCCTATGATAGTTCAAATCCCGATTTTTTTTGCTTTTTATCGTATGCTTTATCAAGCAATTGAATTACGGCACGCTCCATTTATTTGGTGGATTAAGGATCTGTCAGCCCCGGATCGTCTTTTTAGTTTTAATTTTACCATCCCATTTATGGAACCTCCTTACGGGATTCCTGTTCTTACTATTATAATGGGAGGCACTATGTTTTTACAACAGAAAATGTCGCCCCCTATGGGTGATCCGGCGCAAGCTAAAATAATGCTGTTTATGCCTATTATTTTTACTGTAATATTTATAAACTTTTCATCTGGCCTTGTTTTGTACTGGCTTATAAACAACATTCTTTCTATTTCTCAACAGTATTATATTCAAAAGCAACATATATAATTGACGGAGGGTATAAATGTCGCCTTGTTTGGAATTTGAAGGCAAAAATATTGAAGAAGCAGTAAAAAAAGCTTGTAAAGAGCTTAATATTCCCGAATCCCTGCTTAAACATGATATTATTTCTTTTGGTTCATCAGGTATTTTTGGGATAGTAGGCGCAAAAAAAGCGCGTATACGTGTTAAGTTACCAAAAGCAACTACTGAACCGAAAATTGAGACTCAAACCAAGGAAAAGAATTTTACATCTAACAATGAAAAAGAAATAATCAATGAAAAAGAAACGATAGTAACTGAAAAAGAATCTTCTGAAGATGATAAGCTGCACAAACAACCTGTGCCGATTTCTGATGATGATGTTAATGATGATGATGTTAATGATGATGATGGTGATGATGATGATGGTGGTGATGATGATGGTGTTTCTTCTGAAGATGCGATTGATTTGGGCAGAAACGCTCTTAATCAAATTATAGATTTAATTACAACAGATGCTCAGGTTACTCTAGCGAGCAACCCAATAAAATTTTATTTACTATTGAAGGTGGAAACTCTGCTCTTCTTATAGGAAAACGGGGTCAAACTCTGGAGGCTATACAGTATATAGTTTCCAAAATTATAAATAAACATCATGAAAACAGAATACGCGTAATTATTGATGTTGAGGGTTATCTTGAATCAAAGCGTGTAAATCTTGTCGAGCGTTCTGTCCGACTTGCAGAAAAGGTACAAGAAACAGGGAAACCTGTGACGATCGGAATTATGAATGGTCACGATAGAAGAATAGTACATCTGGCTTTAAAAGAGCATAAAGCCGTAACAACCAAAAGCTTTGGTGATGATTTTTTTAGAAAACTGGTTATATTCCCAAAACGCAAGAATGCAAATAAAAAGAAAACATAATATTTTTCTAACTGTTAGTTACATCTTATGAATTCAGATACAATTGCTGCAACCGCCACTCCTGCAGGGAGTGGCGGTATAGGCATAATCAGAATATCAGGAGACAGAGCTGTCTCCATTGTTTCATCTATTTTCCACAGCTATTCTTCTAAAGAACGCATCATTACTAATCCTTTTAAGTCACATCAAGTTGTTTACGGCCACATTATTGACTCTGAAGATCAGAGTGTCATTGATGAAGTGCTCGTACTGGCCATGCTTAAGCCACGATCATATACAAGAGAGGATGTTTTGGAAATCCATTCTCACGCTGGCTATGTTGTTCTTGATCTCATCCTCCATTTATTAATTAAAAAAGGGGTAAGGCTGGCCGAGCCTGGTGAATTCACAAAAAGAGCTTTCCTGAATGGACGTATAGATTTAACACAAGCAGAATCAATCATTGATATTGTAAATGCCCGTACGGAACAGGAGCTTAAAATTGCAACATCTCATATTAGCGGCGGTATGAAGAACGTTATTATTGAGATAAGGACTTTTCTTGTTAATATTTTGTCTTTGATAAATGCCTCTATTGATTTTCCTGATGATGTTGAAGAAATTATTAATAGCGATAATATAATATCAGATTTTCAATCACATGTTTTTAATAAAATCAACATACTTGTCAAACATTTTAATGATGAACATTTTTTCAGGGATGGAATTAAGGCAATTATTCTTGGCCGCCCCAATGTTGGCAAATCAAGTATTATGAATAGCCTTGTCCGAAACGATCGCGTTATTGTTTCTTCATTGCCTGGAACAACCAGGGATATGGTATCGGAAACAGTAAATATTAACGGAATAGCTGTAAAAATCTGTGATACTGCAGGCTTACACAAAGCTTCCGACCTTGTTGAGTCTATTGGGATTAAAAAAGTTTATGATAGTTTAAATGACTTTGATTTAGTCCTTTTTGTTGTAGACGCAACCTGTCCGTTTACTGATGCAGACTACCTGATATTTAATAAAATCAATAAAATGCAGGATAAAAAGATTATTCTTGTCATTAACAAATCAGATTTACTTCATGGCAATAAGGTTAATCCTGTCCATGATATCTTTAAGGTTGATGCATCTGCAACAACCTCGGCTCTTTCCAATGTGGGGATTGACTCTTTGCGTGACCTTATAGTCAAGGTTTTTATCAATGATATAAAG
>JAGGWL010000092.1 GCA_021157555.1 Deltaproteobacteria bacterium
TCCAAGACCAAGACATCCTATGGAACAGAATTTCATACCTCCGCTCAAAAGAGCTGCAGCCTTGCAGTCATTCAAACCGTTATAAATATATTTGATATCCGCATCCTTAACTCCGTAAGTACAACCAGGGCTCGCAATATCAGGTTCTTTTGCCTCTACCTTTACACCCAAAATTTCTGCTATAGCTTCTGCAACTTCAGGCCCTGCGGCAACACATGAATTGGGAGCCGCCTTTCCTGCTACAATCGCTTCGGCATTGGAACTGCAGCCTGGCAGCCCGCAACCCCCGCAATTTGCTCCGGGAAGCGCATCTTCAACCGCAAGTATCAAAGGATCAACGTAAACATAAAAAATCTTCGATGCCGCAGCCAATATCACGCCAATTACAAGACCCAATCCTCCCATTATCAATAATGCGTATATCATTTTTTCACTCCTGAAGGGTGCTTTTATTCTCCCTCAAATTCTGTTAATACAAATATTTTATGCCCTTTTATCTTTTCCCTTCCCCGCAAATCCGGAAGTTCAACTACAAAAGCACATTCTACTATCTCTCCACCTAGTTTTTCGACCAGAGCTACTGCTGCTGCAATTGTTCCGCCTGTGGCTATCAGATCATCCACCAGAACAACCTTTTCACCTTTTTTAACGGCATCTTCATGCATTTCAATAACATCGCTGCCATATTCCAGCGTATACTCAGCGCTTATAGTTTTATGGGGCAGCTTTCCTTTTTTTCTGACAGGCACAAAACCGATATTGAGTTTATATGCCAGAACAGCACCAAAAATAAATCCCCTTGCGTCGATACCTACAATTTTGTCTATATTCATGGATTTATAATGATCGTAAAGCAAGTCGCAAGCAGCTCTTAAAGATTCAGGATTCTGCAAAAGAGTTGTTATATCTCTAAACATAACCCCTTTGACCGGCCAGTCGGGCACAGTTCGTATACTATCTTTTATATTTATCATAGTTCTACTCAATCCGTTCCTTATCAATCATAGGAACAACTCTTTTTAAAAGTTTTATTACCCGAGCGGCATTATTCGTAAAAATTTGAATAACATTCTCCCAGGTTACAGGCTCTTCATCCTCTTTCCAGCAATCATAATCGGTTGACATGGCAACAACAGAATATGGGATACCGGCCTCATTAGCCAATATCGCCTCTGTAGCTACAGACATATTTATAACATCAGCGCCCCATAGTCTGAACATTTTCGATTCTGCGATGGTAGAAAATCGCGGCCCCTCTATTGTAATCACTGTTCCCTTTTTATGCACCCTGAAACCAAGGTCTTTTGATGTTTCAAAAAGAATTTTTCTTAGTTCCGCATCAAAAGGTTCCGCCATAGGTGTATGGGCTATCCCATTTTCAAATGAGTCATTGAATGTCATTATTCTTTGTTTTGTAAAATCAATAAATTGATCAATAATAACAAAATCACCCCTTTGAATTTCTTCCCTTAAACTTCCGCAAGCGGTTGTGGCAATAATATGCGTTACGCCTTGATCTTTTAAAGCCTGGATGTTGGCCCTGTAATTAACCTGAGTCGGATTGAGGGTGTGTTGTTTACCATGCCTTGCCAGGAGCAATATATCAACTCCGTCAACCTGGCCGACAGTTAATGCAGAAGAAGGGGAGCCATAAGAAGTGGTGCTGTTAATTTCAATTGCGTTTTGAAATAGTTCCGGGTCATCCAGACCGGAGCCTCCTATAATACCTATTTTAATCATTTTGCCCAATTGTAAAATATAAGATAATATTAAAATTTATTTTCTTATAAGAATTGCCAGATAGCATGCTTTATGTCAAGTTTTTTCCCTATTTCCATATGGCAACGTTAAAGTTTTATTAATGGGTGGCCAAAAATAAGGGGCGTGGACGAAATAAAAAAAAATCTGTCTGTGTACCATTGTTGTTTCAAAAATGTTTAGGAATCAGGAACAAGGAGAAGTCACTCCCGCCAAAATATATTACAATTAATCGAATAAAACTGTGTTACTTTTTCTTACCAATATATCCTTCTTTCCGCTATAACTCTGTGGTATTTTTTTTATAAATATATGGCATTTTTTTCATAAAACCCCAACTCTGCAAAGAAGCTTCAAAAAATTATCGCACTATAACTATTTGATATAAAACAATATTAAATTTTTTATTTTTTCTTGCCCTCCCTGGCCCTTGCTTTGCACTACCAAACCATAAGAAACACAATTTACAATTCTTAATTCTTGGTGGATGGTATAAATTATAGAAACAAAATGGAGGGGATAATTTAAAAAAAGTTCAAAATCAGTAAGGTTTTTAACATGAATGTGATATCAACCTTTTTTCAATAACATTACACAACAACGAAGTTTAATTTTTAAACAAAGGAGTAAAAAATGAAAAACTTTTCGAAAGTTTTAATCGCTGCGGTTCTTGGTGTTTTTCTGATTGCTGGTAGTTCTTGGGCGATACCGACGCTGGAATTAGATGCTGGCGGTGCCATTACTACAGTTACAGATACGGATAATGACGGGTATATAACGTGGCTGGGACAACTTGGTAATTTTGATTTTAATTTCGCTGCTGGCGTTACCAAACCTCATGATGGCAGTGCTGCTATTCCAATGATGCACGTGAACGGATGCACTACTGTTACAGAAGGTACTGGAGGTGGAACGTTTACTGTCAAATTTAGTGAAACTGATTTTGGTCCGCTGAATACCTCAATTACCGGTTTTCTTTCAAGCCTGAATGGTGCTGGTGGTACGCAATCCTTAGAAGTTTATTATGATACAAACAATACTCTGTTTAGCATGGGTACCCGAATTGCTGACATTGATATAATAAATACAGCGGAATTCTATAATGGAATCCCGGCTATCAATCCATTCTCCCTTACTATGGTGAGTACAATAACATTAGCTACCGGAACAGGTTCTTTTGATAACACCGTCGTCGCCCCAGTACCCGAACCAGCCACAATGCTGCTTCTAGGAGTTGGCCTGATCGGTCTGGCAGGTGTAAACCGAAAAAAAATATTCAAATCATAAAAACAGGTTTTAATCAAATTTGTAAAGCCTTGTTAAGGAACGGGCACGAAATAACTTCCACAAGTAAGCGCACAGATTTAGGTCA
>JAGGWL010000269.1 GCA_021157555.1 Deltaproteobacteria bacterium
ATTGATTATTGAACGGTCGCTTCAATGATAAAGCTTCACTTAAAAAACGAAAACCACCACCTCCCTTCAAAAAATCTCTGGTAAACAGGGTTGCAAACAATTTAAAGGGCGGGGCCTTTTTATGGGTAATTTCTTAAGCCCCGCCAGCAGAACAACTATTTAATATTATTTAAAATAAATTTATAATTTTTCATTGCATGTTCCTATGAATAGCGTAAAATTCAACAGCAATGCGTTCGAGGGGTAGATGGAGAAAGCCTCGACCGAAAATGCACACAGATGAACAGATATATGCGCATGGAAGTTTCAGCGACTAAATATACAACATTTTCAATTTGAAAGATGATGAAGATACAATGGAATAACCCCTGACCCTCAATCCTGTGTTTTGAATTTGGTAATATGCATATCATATCAAAAAGCTGTTTTATGCAAAAACGGAAACGGAATAAAAACAGGATCAGTTTTAAATTACTCATTATTACTTCTTTTCATCAGCCCAGTTCCACCCTCTATAAAAAACTCAGTACAAACGTCTTAACGTATTTTAACAAACAACTGCGTTTCCTGATCAAACTCAAAATCTTCTCCCAAATAACCCTGTTCAAGTTCTGCAAACGCCTTCGGGTTATTAGGGCAGGGACATTCTATACCTTCAAACATGATAGTAGCCAAGGGGAAAATTATATCTTCCGGTATCCATTTCGGATTTCCTTTTGCATCACGCCCTGCTTTGTCGTGATCCAATCTGTAAGATTTTTCTTCTTCACTATAAATATAATTGTAAATATCTATCATATTCAGAGGCCATTCCTGGCCATAAGCATCAACATATTTTTCTCCGTCTTTAGGAAAGCAGCCAAATGTATTTGTGCTATAATCCCCGACTTTTGTTCTCAGACTATAGGTATACTTATCCGGCAGTTTGCTGTCTAATGCTTTTCCCACCTTGACAAACTCTTTGTTCACACAACCCGTATCTATATCATTATCATGATAAATGAACTGACCGTTTCTGTATGCACCCAGCAAGGTTCCTCCCTCTATAAAAAACTCAATGCCGGCGTCTTCCAAAATTTCTTTGACTGTTTTAAACAATTCCAATCTTTCACCAATTATTTCCTTATTCTTTCTGATGGTTGCCTCTTTGTTGCTTGTTGTCACATCGCCCCACCAGCTTAAACTCTTTTCTTCCATGATATTACCTCTTATCCGACTCTTATGTTTAAACCATTTAGAAAACTCTGTTACTGATTATAACGCCTCTCGGGGAGGCCCGGAATCCGCCCTGCTCCCCGAAAGGCGTTATAATCACAGCTTTATTAAATGGCTGTTTGGTTAAACCACACGCTATATGCCTTTTCCATAGTATCCTCAGTTGCCCACGCCACATGGGGAGATAATATTGTTTTGTCACTGTTCAGCAGGACGTGGTCATTATTTACCGGCTCCTGTGAAAAAACATCTGTACAATATTTATATAATCTCCCCGACCTCAAAGATTCATATATGGCGTTCTCATCCACAATGTCTCCTCGTGAGATATTGACTATTATTGAATTTTCATTCAACTTTTCCGTATGATTCTCATTAAACATCTGAAAAGTGTCTTTATTAATGGGAAGAGCAAAAATTATATAATTGCTGTTCTCAATCAGATCAGAAAAATCAACAAAAGTCACATTGGGAACACACTGATTTTTATTCATACGTTTTCGTGTCACCAAAATATTCATTCCCCAGTTTTCACACAGCCTCACTATACGTTTGCCAATATTCCCGAAGCCCACAACCCCGAGAGTTTTGCCCCGCAATGAAAAGTTTGTGTTTATTGCCTGATTCCATTCTCCGTTTTTAACAGATTTGTCGAATTGGATTGTGCCCTTACAGGCACATAATAACTGAGCAACCGCAAACTCGGCAACTTCATCACAGTAAATGTCATCAGGCAGTTTTCTGACTTCTATGCCGCAATTCTCAGCTTCTTTCAAGTCTATCAGAGAATCAATGGACTGATACAGAAAATTGATTAATTTTATACGCCCTTTCAGTTGTTGCAACAAGGATGCTGTGAATGTTGTATTAAAAACATCAACCATTAAGACATCAATATTTTTAAGTGTGACAGCATCCGCCAATTCAGCATCCGTGAATGTATCCTTTAAGAATTCACCCTTGATGTAAGACGGATAATATTTCTCAAGGTTCTCCCTGCAAACACCAATATACAGCAGTTTCATAATAACCGTAACCTTTCTATTTCATACGGTCATGAAATCTTTGCAAACATTTGCCAAGCCTGTCAGCTATAATATCTATTTCTTCATTGGTAACCACTAATGACGGTATAATTTTAACACTGTTAAAATTGACACCGCAGGCATAAGTTATCACATGCTCTTCCAAACATTGAGACACAAATATTTTGGCTGATCTGTCCGATGGCAATCCGGATAACGGATCAATAATATCAAAGGCAATCGCCAACCCCAGCCCTCTCAAATTGGCGACATAAGGACTTTCACTCAAAAAGCTCAGTTTTTCCAGAAAAATCTGCCCTTTTTCCAATATGCCGTCAAAAAGCTTCTCCTTCTCCACCAATTTCATTAACTGGTTAGCTATTCCCAATCCCAGGGAACTGTTGTTAAAAGTAGTTTGAAAAGCAGTGCCTCTGAGGGGTACATTGGCAAAAAGGTCGGAACGTGCTATGACGGCACTGACAGGAAAATAGCCGCCGGCTATTGATTTTGACAAAAGAACTATGTCCGGATTTTCCACTCCGTATTGCTGATAAACAAAAAAGGAGCCTGCCCGTCCGAAACCTACCTGTATTTCATCTATTATCAATTTTACCTCACACCGTCTGCAAAGATTGCTTAATTCTGAAAGAAAAGAATCTTTTGGAATGATAAATCCCCCGGCTCCCTGTATCGGTTCAACGATAATTCCGGCAACATCATTATCTGAAATCAGCTTTTCAATCTTTCCCAGACAGTCACTGACTGTCACATCATTATGTCTGCTTGGAAACGGAACAGAAAATGTATAATCGGATATGGGAATACCAAATTGTTCTTTTGCCACCAATCTGTCATCTGCCACAGAAGCAGCCGTATGACTCACTCCGTGAAATGAGCCGTCAAACGAGATCATATATTTTTTTCCGGTAGTATAACGACATAACCGGATAGCATCAGAAACAGCCGCGGAACCGCCTATGTTAAAATATACCTTGTAATTTTCATCCGTGCTTACTTTTTTTGAAAGATATTCACTTAATTCAAGTTTGTCTTTTGAATGAAATGAATGGATCTGATCCACCCTTTCTACTACTTCTTCAACAATTTTCACAATGGGCGGATAACAATGTCCGAAATTCACAGAACTGTAATTGAGCACCAAATCAAGATAAGGTTCTTCCTGGCCGTCAAACCAGACCCACATTCCTTTTGATTTTACAGGCATTAAAAATTTATCATACATTTTTGATTCATCGCAAGGACACGTATAAGTATCTTTTATGGATGCATAATCCATTTTATATGCTGAATTGTTTTTCACAGACATTTTATCTCCTATTACCTCAAATGTAGTTTTAATATTGTACCATATTTATACTTTTTTTATTTTTTCTTTGCAACCTGCCTCAGTGCAACGAATTTTTTACAATGTTTACCATGCAATGCATTCACTTGGATTATTATCTTTTTCATTGTATAAAACGCTTTTGAATTTTTTGCATTGCCTCGTCATAATCAATACCCGACCGCTGTTCCCTCATCAACGGCACGAATCCTGTCCGTGATTTCTTTTTCCCATACGGAATCAGCATCATCGAAATCCGAAGACCGGTTATCAAGGAAAAGAAGAAATCTGACTATTTCCAGACGCTCTCTCTTCGGCAATCCGATTAATTCCGTGGTTAATCTTTCAATATTTCGTTGCATTTGCTCCCGATTCCTTTTTTGCTTGGGGATTAACATCGCAGTTAAGAGGTTGGCAAAGGAGCCGACTGGTCATGATCGCCCTGCCCGCTTGTCACAGGCAGGGACACAGGTTCAGAGAGCCATCTCAGAACTTTCTGTCCTGCATATAGCGATATGCCTCATCATAAGAGCGGAAATACTGACCGTTCACCTCCCTCATACTTTTCTGCCCGATGGCTTTGACACTGCCGTCCTCACCAATGTGTTCGACTTTAAACACTCCGTTTTCGATGCTCACTATCCGGTCTGTGCCGATGAAACATGATGTTCAATGCTACCTGTTGCATACTGATCTCCGTCAGATTACTGTTCTTTTATTTCAGTTATATTTTTTAGCGGATCGGGTAGGTCAGAGGTTTTGCAGCCTCTTTCCCCCCCCCTCAGAACCGTACGTGACAATTTCTCGTCATACGGCTCAAGCATTTGTAAGACAACTTTATCAAAGTTGCCCGGCTGTTATCATTATATGTCTTTTAAGCAATCTACAGTGATTGCCATACATTATCAAGGGGCATTTTTATGCGGGCTGTACGTTTTAAAATATCTACGTTTTCCAAAATAACCCTTATACTGTGGGTCAAAAGGATTTGCCTCACATTTAATTTTAATATGCCTCATAATATGTATACTGCTATCTTTGATGAGTTCATATGTCCTGGAAGTTTTCCTGTTTTTATTTTTTACAACAATAGAAAACCTGCCGGGTTTTGACCCGTTGGACAAATATTTTTTTCGAAGCCACTTAGTGCTTTTCTTTCGGTGCCTTCTTCTCATCCACCACCACAGATAATTTCTGACACAGTTGTCAACATAGTTGAATGTTTTACTGGATACTACATGTTTGTGGTAATTTGCCCATCCTCTGATTTTAGCATTAAGGTCTTTTATCAGCGCTATGGTCGGCGAACCTCTGTGTTTAAGGAATGTTTCTTTGACATTGCGCAAAAAGGATTGAACATTATCCTTAGATGGTTTAATAAGTAACTTACCATTGTATTTGCGAACATTTTGTCCGAGAAAGTTAAAACCTTTATCAATCCGTGTGATCTTTGTTTTTTCTTCAGAAAGAGTAAGACCTCGTTCTTTGAGAAAATTGATCACTAAGGGCTTGATTATATTTATAAGAAGTTCTTCTGAATATGCAGTTATAATAAAATCATCTGCATACCTTATAACATTGATCTTTTGACTAATACCTTTAATCTTTCTGGGTAGTGCGTTTCTTACCTCATTTTCCAGTCCATCAAGAACCATATTGGCAAGCGTTGGAGAGGCAATTCCTCCTTGAGGAGTTCCTTTTCCGGTTGGATATAATTTACCATTTTCCATAAAACCTGATTTCAGCCATTTTTCTAAAATTTCTTTATCCATGGGAATGTTTTTCAACATCCATGGGTGGCTGATTTCATCAAAACAGGCTTTTATATCAGCTTCAAGAATCCAAACCGGAGCATATCGCTTTGCAAGTATATTAAAACACTGTCCGATTGCATCGGCACATGACCTGTATAATCTAAATCCATATGAATTCAGATCAGCCAATGTCTCCGCAATCGGTTCTAATGAAAATTTATACAAAGCCTGAATGTCTCTATCCTTTATGGTTGGAATACTTAAAGGCCGTTTTTCTTTGGAATATAGATTCGCCTTAGAGGCTGAGGTTTGTATCCTTTACGCTTGAGTTCTAACACTGCATCTGTTTTCTGCTTTGCTGTAGTCCAAACAATCCGATCTACACCAGGGGTACGTTTACCCTTATTTGAGGTTACACGTTTTACTGCCAACAGTTTGGCATAATATGATTTTGTAAGAATCCATTGCAGGGATTTTGCTTTCCCGAATTTTTCTCTCTTTAACAGCCTTTGAAATACGCATTTGCAGTCTTTTCACAGATATATTCACCTTTTTCCAATTGATGGAATTTCACTTTATATATCTGCCGGTTGGTGCACCAGCTGGACATTTATCCGCCGTCATTTGCTTTCCTACCTAAAAAGATTCTTCAAACTCTCTCTCAAAGAAACACATGCCCGCCGGAAGTCAGCTTTCTTTCGGAACCGGATAGAATCCGTATCCACTTCATTACAAAGTGGCATTTGCTTTTTCCTGCATCTTACTCCTGCATTTTTATCAGTGTGCCTTACGGTTTCACCTGCCTGGTACTTACAGGCAAAA
>JAGGWL010000337.1 GCA_021157555.1 Deltaproteobacteria bacterium
CGCCCACGGCTATTGAAATAAAACGGGGAGCTGATGGGCGTCGGCTCTACCCGTTTGTTATGTGCCAAATCGTTGGGATTTTATTATGAACGAATATGGAAAGCGTTGTGGCTTGTGTCATAAATACACTTTATGCCGTAGGTTTTATTTCCCGATTGGTGGAAAATATTTATTGTTATGTAAAAAATGTTGGGAGAACGCTGTATGCCGCCTAAAAAAATGACAGTTGAAGAGCTTCTTGACAGTGCCCATGACTATTTTGAAATTGCATCTATGATGAGTTTTTTGGGTAATCATATTGGTGCTGCAAGGTGCAGAGAATTGGCGGATAGGGATGAGCGCCGCGCTGATTTGATTACCCAGGGCAAAAATGACCCCGCATGATAATAGGCACATAACGCCTGTTTCAGCCGCATTCACCGCTGCGAAGCGGCGGTGAATGTCGGTCTGTAAACATTTGTTAACCCGTGCTAAAATAAAAAAATGACTTTTAACTCAAAGCCTATTCATTTCAGCTAGTTTCCGATAGTGAGCACCAAGAGATGACAATTTGCACCCTGTTGATTTTATTGCAGCATAATACATATGCTCTGCATCAACAGGCGAAACTAAGCCATGCCTGTTGCAGTTTTGGAGCTCTTTGAAAATCTTAACTTTTTCATCATCGATTGGAATATCTCTCAGCTCTTCCGGTATATTCTCTCTATCAGGTTCAAAAGACGGATCAAGTTGAAAAACACTTGCTGGATCAGGAAAATATTCAGGTAGTCGACGTAGTGTTTCCAAGGGAATTTTGGAGCTGACCAGCCGAAGAGTTATAAATGACTGTACATTAGCTTTATAAATTGGACGTTGTTCCCATGGGCCTAATGTTTGATCTACATGGGCGTATAATGATGCTGGTGTTATTTGTCCACAAATATCGGCTGAACTTCCACTAAGACCGTCTAAAAGAATACTCGTAAACAGTCCATGCCCATTATTTTCACCTGCTGTTTCATTACGATGACAAGCAGTGAGTATTGTAACACCAGTTCCTATGGCAGCAATGTGCTCATTTGCCAAAGCAGGAACTTCACCGATAAATCCTGAATGACAACAATCAAGGATTATGACTGTTGACTTGATTTTAGGGTAAGCATCATTCGCCAATCCCAAAATTTCCGAAAGCGAGATACCCCAAGATCCCTTACTACCATTCTGGCTAACAAGGTAACCGGCATTTGTATCTGGGTTTATAATTCCATGACCGGCAAAATAGAGTAGTACAGTTGCGGCATCACCTTTAAATAAATCTGAAACAGCTTCACTTATGACGGATGTTTCAATTTCTTCTTCGTTGCTTGTTAAAAGTTTAATTGAAAAATTGGGTGACCCATCTCCGTTTCTTTCAAGAGTATTTGCAATTGCAACGGCATCATTTACACAGCCACTAAGGGGGCTTGTAGGGTAGTCATCAATTCCGACAATTAGTGCTTTTTTCATAGTGACCTTTGTATTCCTAAATTGAATATTTTCGAATTGCATCAACAATAGATTTGCTTTGCCATTTAACAATATCATCTGCGTTGTCTTTGACAATTTGAGAGGTCTTTTTTGAATCCCAAGGCTCTACTGCAATTATTGGTTTACTAAAATCGGTTTTTGATATTTTGATCTCCTTTTTTATCCATTTAGAATAAGAGCTATAAACACCGGCAAGCATGATGACACAGTTTACTGGTTGAATTTGATTCTTAATCGCATTATAGAGCTGAGTGTCGTTGTCTGCATCATGCACAGGATCATCTTTTGGAACCGAGTAATTGCTCCATTTAAAGTTTGAATGCTCATTGAAGAACTCAACAAGTTTTTCGTATGCATCCCCATAAGTCCATGAGTGACTAATGAATAATCGGTAGTTTTTTAAATTTGGCATAAATTCTCCTTTTCTTAAGGGTTAACGCCTAGGGTGAGCCGCCGCCCGAACATTAACAAAGAAATTACGGGGAGCCTATTGCGGTCGGGGCTCTACCCGATTGTTATGGTGCGTATGACTATAAAATTTACCATTATTTACGCTATCGTAGATGGCAAATACACAATAAGTCTATTTCACAATGGCCAGCTTGATTCATGCGGAGATACCGGATGTTCCGTTGAACCGGAAGCCTTAATTTTTGCCAAAAAAGTAGCAAAATCAAAAAATGGAACCGTCCATTATTGGCTCAAAGAAGGTAAGGAATACCCTGTACCGTCTGACTCTGATAATCCTGGGCCGATACCAGAATGTTCGGTTGATTGTCAATGGCGGAAACCGTTTAATGACTTCGCTCTTCAGAAAAATGCTATCAGATCAGAATTAGCGTCAATGATTGCCTCAATTCGATGTGGTTGGAATTTAAAAAAAGGAGCTCTCGGAGGGCACCCGTTAGATTACGAACCTTGTACATTCACGAAAGCAGCATAACGACTTGCATCAGCCGCCGCGCCGGGATGCCCAAAGAAAAAAACGGGCTGCTATTCGCGGTCGGTTCTGTATGCTTTTGTTCGGCGCTTCCTTGCCGATTAAGTTGTTGAAAAAACGTGGTCTGTCCCCGATTTTCTGCTCAATTAACGACCCAATGCTTTTGATCGGCATTTTTGTGTTGTTTTTTTTGCAAACCAGCGAAATTATCTCTTGCGAACTTGCAATGATTTTTCAAGTAATTGAACAATATTTGAAAGTCCGCCTCTTTTAGCCAAGCTCAGAGCGGTGTTACCATTTTTATCTTTCATATTGACATCGGCACCTTTTTCTATAAGAAGGTGAATCATCTCGGGACACTTCATACTTACTGCCCACATCAAGGACGTACTATTATCAGAAGCAATTTTAGAGTTTGGATCAGCACCATTTTCTAATAAAAAACGCATTAAATTAAGATCTTCGTAGGTCATCACCTGTTGCAAAATAGTAATCCCAGGGAGGTTTTCGTTAACATTAGCGCCATTTTCGATAAGAATACGCGCAACATCAATATTGTTAGCAAGACATAGAGCCGTGCCTTGCCCCTGATCAAATTTCGCATTTACATCTGCACCATATTTAATAAGCAGGCGTATTACATCAATATGTCTATTATGAGTAGCTTGTGCGAGAGCTGTCACAAAATCTTCATTTTTATCTTCTGAATTCGCGTCAGCTCCATTCTCTAAAAGAGTACGCAATAGCCCAATTTGTCCTTTACTTGAAGTTCGCACAATAGTTTTTTTCACAATTTCATTGTCTGCATTTAAAATGGCGCCATTCTTCAGTAGAAGATGCACCACTTCATTATTCCTTCCCCGCAAAGCTGCTAACACAGCTGTAATATCTCCATTTTTTTCGTTTTTTTCATTTACATTTGCACCTTTATTTATTAAAGTTTTTACAATGTTAGCATGACCTTCATATGCAGCGAGCATAAGCGCTGAGTATCCATAACTATTCTTAACGTTAACATCAGCCCCGTTATTTATTAAATAATCTACAATGCCAAAGTGTCCACTGTGTGCTGCATAATGTAATAATGTAGCGCCAGAATAACTAACTGAATCTACTTCCTCGCCTTCAAGTATATAAGTTTTTACTGTGTCGATATCTCCATTTTTTGCAGCACTATGAAAAGGATATAAAAACTTAAGTTTAACATCTCTGGATTTCGCATGATTTAGCAATTGTTCAACAAAATTAACGTTTTTTATATTAATCAAGTTCCAGTCATCTGCTGCATATTCATATTGTAAACGCAATTTCCCTTTTCCTGATTTGGGTGCGGCTCTTTTAGAACGACCTGCACCAAGGTCTAGGTCACTGTAAGAAACTTGTCTATTTGACTATTCTCAGCCGCACTTGTCGTGGAAGTTGGGTATTTTTGACGACTGGGACTACG
>JAGGWL010000046.1 GCA_021157555.1 Deltaproteobacteria bacterium
ATGGCCAGCTTTCTGTAAGCCTTTTTAATATCACTGTCAGAAGTTTCTTTGCTAACACCTAGTATTTTATAATAATCCGCTTCGGGCATATTTATTATTTCTCCAAAAAATTTCTTTTTTCAATTTTATTTTAATATTTAAAATAAGATTCATGGAAGAACGTGTCAATGTTAAATTTTTTTGAGCCTGTTCAGAGAAAGCCTCTGACGTTCATCAAACATGCGGCGAGATCCCATCCATACTGCAGCCATAGTCCCCAGGCCGGTGCCGCCCGCAATAAGAAACATGATGAGAATCTGATACTTAACTGCTTCCATGGGAGGGCTGCCGGCCAGAATCTGACCTGTCATCATTCCAGGGAGACTTACTATTCCTGCCACTGCCATAGAGTTAAGAATAGGAATCAAACCACTTCTGATACTTTCTCTTCTTATATCTCCTATGGCTTGAGTCCAGGTTTGCCCAAGCATTAGACGTGCTTCAATCATCATTCGCTTCTCCCATACCGTTTGTGTTAAACGATCAAGACCTATGGCTATGCCGGTCATGGTATTGCCTAAAATCATACCCAGCAGAGGAATTGCATATCTCGGTTCATACCATGGTTCGTTTTTGATAATAAGGGTTAAGGCAAACAGAGTGATGCTAAATGAAGATATAGACATTGTGGTAGTGCCTACGCCCATGCTCCACCAGCCTGTAAATTTTCTTTTTTGCCTGGTCATAACCTCCCTGCCCGCTGCAAGTAGCATTATGCAAGCGATTAAAATTAATAACCAGGGCTCTGAATGTGCAAAAAGAGCTTTTAAGACAAAACCAATGAACAGCAATTGTACTGTTGTGCGTATTCCTGCAACAATAATCTGCCTGGCAAGACCAAGTTTCATTTGTATCGAGAGGAGTGATAGCAGAATCAAAAGGATTGATGCCATTGACAAATCAAAAGGGGATAAAGTTATAATATGCATTTTTGTATCATACCTCGGAAGGCCATGAATATCCAAAAAGTCAAAAAAATGACGCTTCCGGCATAGCTTGCAGCACTCCTTTTTTAATAATAAACTGTCTTTCGGAAATTCTTTTTAACTGTTCTATATCATGTCCAGCCCATATCATGGAGGATTCTGTTTCAACAATATATATGGTTAATATTTTTTCTACCTTTAAAGCGTTTTTTATATCAAGGTTAGCCGTAGGTTCATCAAGAAGAAGGACTTTCGGATTGTTTGATAAAAGGCGAAGCAATGCAAGTCTCTGGCGTTCACCGCTTGAAAGCCTGCTGACATTCCACTTGAGGACTGTATAGTCAAAACCCAGCATTTCCAGCCATATTTTATTTATGTTGTTGAAATGTTCTCCAACAGAATCAAACCACCAACTGCTTTCGGAAGGCAGCATACTGACTTCCCGCCTCCAAATATTAGGCTGAAATTCTCTGGATTCTTTTCCGTCCAAAAACAGATTCCCTGAATGATCATCAATATCTGCCACAGCTCTTAGAAAGAGTGTTTTGCCTGCTCCTGAAGGACCTGTTATTCCAATAGATTCCGATCTGCATAAAGTAATATCGACAGGGCCTATATTATAAAAATACAAGGAATCTATTTTTAATCGATCCAGTTTCCCATTTTTTCTATCTCTCATTTCTTAATTGCTATCATCAGTACGGAAATTGCAGCCGGTGTTATACCGTCAATCCGGGATGCCTGTCCCAGGGAGACCGGCCTTATTTTTGTTAGTTTTGATTTAAGTTCATTCGACAGGCCGTGTACTATATTATAATCTATGTTATTCGGTATTTTCATTTTTTCCAGAGATTTGAATTTATCAATCTCCTGAAATTGCCTTTTTATGTACCCCTCATATTTTATCTCTATCTCCACCTGCCTGGTAATTTTGCTGTCAAGCGTATGCTTGCTTTTTGCAAGAGTCTCCACGGTATTGTAATCAAGTTCTGCTCTTTTTAAAAGCTGGTCAAGATATATACCATTATTAACAGGCTTGGTTCCTCTGGAAACCAGATAGTCGTTTGTCTTTTTTTCAGGTTTAACAACTATTCCTTTTATACGTTTAATCTCTTTTTCTATCTCTTCTTTTCTTGATTTAATATCTTTCAGAGTATTGTCATCTATCAGGCCTAATTCATGACCTTTTTTCATTAATCTCAGATCTGCATTATCCTCTCTCAGCATCAGACGGTACTCAGCTCTGGATGTAAACATTCTGTATGGTTCTTTTGTCCCTCTTGTAACCAGATCATCAATCATGACACCCATAAAAGCCTGAGATCGGTCGAGAATAAAGGGAGGCCTGCCCTGCGTCCTGCAGGCAGCATTGATTCCGGCCCACATTCCCTGTGCCGCGGCCTCTTCATAACCCGAAGTCCCGTTGATCTGGCCGGACATAAAAAGACCGGAAACAAGTTTTGTTTCAAGAGTCGCTTTAAGCTGGACAGGATTTACATAATCATACTCTATAGCATAAGCCGGCCGTATTATTTCCGCCTCTTCAAGCCCTTTGACGGATCTGATAAATTTTACCTGAATATCCATAGGCAGACTGTTCCCAAGACCACTGGCATAAATTTCATCCGTATCAAGCCCCTCCGGTTCCAAAATTATATGGTGTCTATCCCTGTCCGGAAATCTTACAATTTTATCTTCGAATGACGGGCAATATCGTGCAGCAACACCTTTTATAATGCCACCATGCAAAGCGCTCAGATGTAGATTGCTGCGTACAATTTTATGCACATTGCTGTCAGTGTATCCCATATAGCTGGGCATCTGCGGCATTTCAATTTTATCTGAAAAAAAAGAGAACGGAGTTGGATCGCTTTCTGAATCTTGTCGGGTGAATTGCGAAAAATCAATACTCCCTTTTTTTAATCTGGGAGGAGTGCCGGTTTTCATCCTGCCGAGCTTGAACCCTATATCTTTTAAATGTGCCGGAAGGCCATAAGAGGCGAACTCGCCGGCTCGGCCAGCTTTAAAAGATTTAAAGCCAATATGAACCAGACCGCATAAAAACGTTCCTGTAGCCAGGATAACGTTTTTAGCCTGATAACCGAAGCCGGTCTGGTCTTCCACTCCGACAACCTGGCCGTTTTCCAAAACAAGATTGTCAACCATTGCTTGTTTAAGAGTCAGACCGTCCTGTTTTTCAATAACCGACTTCATGGCTATATGATAACGTATTTTATCGTTTTGAGTTCTGGAAGATCGAACTGCCGGCCCTTTTTTTGTGTTAAGAGTTCGATACTGGATGGCTGTTTTATCCGCTATTTTGGCCATCTCGCCCCCCAAAGCATCTATCTCTTTCACAAGCTGTCCTTTGGCCATGCCGCCTATGGAGGGACTGCAGGGCATTGCTGCTATTTTGTCCAGATCTATGGCCATCAGCAGAACCTTGCAGCCCATTCGCGCGGCGGCCAAAGCAGCTTCGCAACCTGCGTGACCTGCTCCGACAACAATTATATCGTATTTTTGATCATAAAAAATCATTAGATTGTTACACGTTTATCTTAGGAACGGGGAAGTTATTTCGTCCCCGTTTCTTAAAATTGACATTGAGCAGGTCTTTTAAACAAAATTTAGTTTATTTTATCTTAAACTTCCCTGAAGGGGAAACGTCGTATAGCCGGTGGTTTTAACCACCGGTATGAATGAGAGATACACACCCTTTTTCAAGTCCTGAAGGGACGGCGTATTTCCTTCAAGTCCAAAGGTATTCGTTATCTTCAACCTGATGGCGTTTAAGAATCCGGATAAATTGTCTTTGACAATACCACTCATATACCACCGATAAAG
>JAGGWL010000341.1 GCA_021157555.1 Deltaproteobacteria bacterium
ACAGGATCAATACAATTATCAGGCAGCTTCTTGATTTCTCAAGAACTTCAAAGGAAAATGTCAAAAATATTTCCGTGCACGAACTTATAAATGACATATCGGAAATATTTGATATGCAGCCATTATTATCGGATATAACAATAGAACTCTGCCTGTCTGCCGAAAAAGATACTCTTACGGCAGATCCGGATCAATTAAGACAGGTTTTTATGAATCTTGTTATCAATGCCGCTGATTCAATAGGCTTTTCTCCTGAAAAAATAAAAGGAAAAATATGTATAACCACTGAAAATATTGAACAAATATTGTCTGAATTATCCGTGCCGGTTAAAATGTTGAAAATCATGTTTACAGATAATGGGCCTGGAATTTCCGAAGCCGCTATTAAAAATATTTTTGATCCATTTTATACTACTAAAGAGCCTGGCAAAGGAACAGGACTGGGTCTTTATGTTTGTTTCATGATAGTCGATAAAATGGGTGGAAACATAGAAGTGGAAAGCAGCAAAAATAATACAACAATATCAATTACCCTGCCCGTCTTTTTTTTTTAGAGTACTAAAGTAAGGAACGTTATTTCGTCCTCGTTCCTTATAAACACAACTTCAAGAATAACGCTGACAAAATGCTTGTTGTATTATGTAACTATTTGTTTTTTTAAAGGTCTGAGCTTTTGATGTAATTGCCATGCAGGTAATTATAAAAAAGCTTGACAATACTACGATTTTTCAATATATTATTTTGTGTTGGGCCGAGGTAGCTCAGTCGGTAGAGCAGTGGACTGAAAATCCGCGTGTCGGCAGTTCGATTCTGTCCCTCGGCACTCAAATAAAAAAAAAGGGATATTAAGTGTTAGCTTAATATCCCTTTTTTTTTATTTGATAAGGAACGGGGAAGTTGTTTCGTCCTCGTTCCTAACTATAAATTGAACTTGTGCATATACCCAAATCGTCGTATAGATTTTTATTTCAATTTAAAAAAATTCTTAAGAATGCTCACACTTAGAAACAAGAACAAAATTCAGAGATTCTCCATATGAAATCCAGCCATATTATTCTTTTAGTCATAATTTTATCTTTTTATTCATGCATTTCCAAACAGATTATCCCCAGTGTGCCTGTAAAGCTTGAACTGGATGAAGCATTATTCATGAAAGCAGAAAAGATGTATGAAAAAGAATTTTATAATCAAGCACTGGATAAATATCGGGAATACCTTGAACGTTTTCCTGATAAGAAAATGGCTCCGGCCGCTTTAATGAAAATTGGAACGATTGAGACTATTCTGGAGCATTACTCTGAATCTATAAATAGTTACGCCCGCCTGATTAAAGAATATCCTGAAAGTATATTTGTTGTCGATGCCATGCTTGCATCTCTGCGATCCTACTATAACAAAGGTCAATATCAGCAAGTTTTACATTATGCATCCCAAATTCTTCAAAAAACCATTTCAAAAGAAGATGTTCTGACTATATATATAATTCTTGGAGACACTTATATGGCGCAGGAAAATCCTGTAGACGCTGCTTATTACTATATTTTAGCTTATGGAAAGGCTGATGCTTTAACAACAAAAAAGTGTATCCTTGTTAAGCTGAAAAAAAGCTTCAAACCGTTAAAATATGCAGATATTACAAGGGTTCTTAAACCTGTTGACGATAAAGATTTAAAAGGCCTTGTTTTGTATCTTATAGGCATGGCCAAAGCTGAAGAAGAAGACTATTTTGATGCTAAAAGAATTTTATTTGAATTTATTGATAAATTTCCTGATCATGAAAAGGTTCCCAAGGCATCCGAACTTTTAAAAAAACTGGAAGATCTTTCTGTTTATGAGCGCCATACCATCGGCTGCCTTTTACCTTTAAGCGGCCCATATAAAATATATGGAAACAGAGCATTACGGGGTATTGAGCTGGCTTTAAACAAGTTTATATCCCAAAATATAAATCAGGATACAAATAAAATAATAAAAATAATTATTAAAGATAGCGGATCAACCCCCGATAAAGCAGTATCTGCGGTGCAGGAGTTGTATCAGGAAGGTGTCGCCGCTATAATAGGACCTATTTTTTCTGTAGAAGCGGCAGTCATAGAAGCTCAGAATAAAGGCATTCCGATTATAACTATAACGCAAAAGGATAACATAACCGAAATTGGAGACTTTGTTTTTAGAAATTTTTTTACTCCGCAGATGCAGATTAAAACAATTGTATCGTTTGCTGTTGAAGAACTTGGAGTAGATCGTTTTGCGATTCTTTATCCTGAGGATAAATATGGAAAAATATTTATGAATCTCTTTTGGGATGAAGTACTTGCTTCTGGAGGAGTTGTTATGGGCCTTGAATCGTACAGCCTGAATCAGACAGATTTCAAAGCCCCGATCAAAAAACTTGTGGGACTCTACTATGAGATTCCGGAGGATCTTTTAAAGCAAAATGTGATTGATGAGAAAGAAAAAAGTAAAGATAATTTAATTAGTGACGATAATATTTTTGATGGTGAAACTGAAGATGATGAAATAGATAAAGAACCAAAGCCCATAATAGATTTTGATGCTCTTTTCATACCGGATGCCCCAAAAAGGGCAGGCCTTATTATGCCTCAATTAGCTTATAATGATATTGAGGATGTATATGTTTTTGGCACAAACCTCTGGCATTCCGACCGATTAATTAAAATGGCACGCAAATATGTTCAGGATGCGGTTATGCCGGATATTTTTTTTGCCGGAGCTTCATCTGAAAATGTGCAAGATTTTGTTAAGTGCTTTAAGGATGCTTTTAAACACGAGCCCGGTTTTATTGAGGCTGTAACATATGACACAGCCATGATACTTTTCAGCATTATAAGCCGGGACGATGTTTCTTTTCGCAGTGCGATCAAAAATGAACTGACCCGTATGAGCGGTTTTGAAGGAGTAACCGGTCATACAAGGTTTACCAAAAATGGCGATGTTGAAAAAAAACTATATCTCCTGAATATCAAAGGTAAAAAATTTATCGAGATAAGGCGATAAAAAGAAGGCGATAAAAATTCAAACAATGATTATTAAACAGGCAATAGAAGTTCTTCGATTAGAGGCAGAAGGTGTATTAGGCTTAATTAACAAAATTGATGAAAGTTTTACCAAAATGGTGGAACTGATTTGTAATTCAAAAGGGCGTCTCATAGTTGGTGGTATAGGAAAATCCGGTATTGTCGGCAGGAAAATAGTGGCCACTTTGAACAGTACTGGAACAAGGTCATTATTTTTACATCCGGTTGAAGCAATGCATGGAGACCTGGGAATGGTAAGCAGGAATGATATCTTTCTTGCTCTTTCCAACAGCGGAGAAACAGATGAACTTAACATTCTGCTTCCAAGTATACGCAGTATAGGCTGCCCTATTATTGGTTTGACAGGCAATACCAGCTCTACTTTGGCAAATCAGAGTGACATAATTATTGATGTTGGTGTTGATAAAGAGGCTTGTCCGCTTGGTCTTGCTCCCACTTCCAGTACAACCGCCCTCCTGGCCATGGGGGATGCGCTTGCTGTAGTTTTGATTAATAAAAAGCATTTTAAACAGAGTGACTTTAAAAAAATTCATCCCGGAGGAGCGCTTGGTCAAAGGCTTTCAGCAATGGTTGAGGATATCATGTTGACCGGCGGCTCTGTGCCGCTTATATCAGATTCCTCTTCTTTGGCAAAAGCAATCAAAGGAATAGACTCCTTTGGATTAGGGACTGTTCTTGTTAGTGATGATAAAAACAGACTTGCAGGCATTATAACGGATGGCGATTTAAGACGCCTGTTAGCAGAAAAAAAGCAAATAGATGATCTAAGCGTCAATGAAGTAATGACCAAAAAACCGCGTACAGTTAGTCCTGAATCTCTTGTTTATGATGCCCTTAATATTATGGAACAATTCCAGATCACAATTCTACCTGTTACTGATTCATCCGGCAGAATAGAAGGTATATTGCATTTGCATGATATCCTGGGTAAGGGAGAATTTAAATTTAACGGAAGATAAGAAAATAATGGCATCCTTCATTTGTTGTTGACACTTTTGAAAAAACAATGGAATACAGATGCACGCAGATAAGCACAGATAGGTTTATTTTTTTAAAAAAGTGTAAAGTATTTTTGAAGTGATATGAAGGATGCTGAAAATAATTTTAAAAAAATATCAACAATAAAATATGGAGTGGTCGAATATGATAATAGAAAAGCATAAGATACGCCTGTTAAAGGAATTTTACGATCTTATGGCCAATACTCGCACTGTGCGATTCAGGATTGTTGAGAACATGTTCAAAAATCACTCTGAATCGTCAGACCCTGATATGAAAATTGATTTTGAAAAGGAACAGATAGTTTCTCTTAAAAATGCTCTTTTTTCTCTTGAGACTATTCCTTCTGAAGGGATAAAGCGCAGTCTGTTGCTGGATGACGTAAAAAAAATAGAGGTTGATCTTACATATGAAATAGAAGAGCTGAAAAAAGATATTTTTTACCTTGAAAACGGAGAAAAAAAATTTTGCGGATATCTTGAAAATATACATTCCGGATTTACAGAACAGGTAAAAACTGGTGTAAAAAAACTGGGATCTCTTGATTTTAACTGTTTCATCACCGACAGGGACGGTACTATTAACAATTATTGCGGCCGGTACCGATCTTCAATTCAATCTATTTATAATGCTGTTTCTATTACACGTTTTGCAAAATATAAAACTGCTAATCCTATTATTATAACTTCCGCGCCACTTAAGGATCCCGGTATAGTTGATGTAAGTGTAAATCCTGAAAATGCAATTATTTATGCCGCCTCAAAGGGGCGTGAATTTATAGATCTGAACGGATCACGTCGAACTTATCCCATAGAAGAAAACAAACAACAACTTATCAACAAATTGAACAAAAAGCTTTCCGATTTATTATTAAATTCAGAATTGGAAAAATTTACCTTAATAGGCTCCGGGTTACAGCTTAAATTTGGACAAACAACAATTGCGAGACAGGACATAACCGGAGCGATTCCTGATGATGAATCCGATAAATTTCTAAAACTTGTGCAGAGCATTGTTTCGGATATCGACCCGGGTGGAAACAATTTTAAAATCGAAGATACCGGCCTTGATATTGAAATAATTCTTACAATTGAAGATTCAAAATTAGGCCCCAAGGATTTTGACAAAGGGGATGCAGTCAGATATCTTGCTACTGAATTAGACTTGTCCCTGCCCAAAGGACCTCACCTTATATGCGGAGATACAGCATCAGATATTCCCATGATAGAGGCTGCCATCGAACAGACCGAAGACACATGGACTGTTTTTGTAACTAAAGATAAAGTGCTTGCAGAAAAAGTTTCGGCAACATGTCCTAATTCCGTAATAGTGTCGGAGCCGGACATGCTTGTTGGGATTCTGGCCTGTTTGTCTCGTTAAGAGAAGGTTGAAGGTGGAAGGCCTTTAACCTTCTACCTAAGTTTTATCATATATTAGGAGGATAAAGATGGTTGCAAAAAAATTCAAAGGTGCAATTTTCGATCTGGATGGCGTTATCACTGGAACAGCGCGTGTTCACGCTTTGGCCTGGGAAAGTATGTTCAATCTTTTTCTTAAACAGATTGCAGAAAGAGACAAGAAGCCGTTTGTGCCTTTTGATAAAGAAAGGGATTATATAGAATATGTAGACGGCAAACCAAGGCCAAAAGGCGTGCAAAGTTTTTTAGAGTCAAGAAATATTGAGTTTCCTTATGGAGAAATTGATGATTCTCCTGACAAAGAAACGATTTGCGGAATGGGTAATAAAAAAAATATTGATTTTCAGGATATACTCCGCCGCGAAGGGCCGGATTTGTATGAAACTTCAATTAAACTTATAAAAGAGCTTAAAAGAAGGGGAATCAAGGTAGGGGTAGCCTCATCAAGCAGAAACTGCCGGATTATTCTTCAACTGGCGGGGATTGAAGATCTTTTTGATACCCGTGTTGATGGGGAAGTGTCGATAGAACTATGTTTGAGCGGAAAACCGGATTCTGACATTTTTGTTGTAGCGGCAAAAAATATCGGCCTTAACCCTGGAGAATGTATGGTGGTGGAAGATGCCATTTCCGG
>JAGGWL010000108.1 GCA_021157555.1 Deltaproteobacteria bacterium
AGGGGTTGGAGATTCACAGATTTTTTTTGCCAGTTCCATAAAACACTTACTCGCTATAGAATCGGGATATTTTTCACAAACTATTTTTTGCCGTTTTATGCTTTTGACTACTTGTTGGTCATATATTACATATCCCATATATTCTAGTGAAATATTTAAAAATCTGTCGCTGACAAGCTGCAACTGTCTGAAAACATCGTCAGCTTCATTAATGCAGGAAGCTGAATTTATTAATAACTTAAAGTAATTTTCTGAATATCTAAGAGAAAGGACTTTCATTAAGGCATATGCATCTGTAATTGATGCCGGCTCAGGCGAAGCGACAACCATTATTTCATTGGCTGAAATGTTAAAGTATATTACATTGGATGAAATTCCGGCAGCAGTATCAATAAGGAGTATATCAACCGGCTCTATTAGAAGATTAAGTTTAGATAAAAATATTTGTTTATGCTCTTCAGATAAATTTGTAAGCTCATGAATACCTGACGAAGCGGGCAGTATTTTCATATTACCCGGACCATCAACAATAATTTCGGAGACACTCTTTTCACCCATAATAACATGCGACAAATTGTATTTGGGAGCCAGTCCCAAAAGAACATCAATATTCCCAAGTCCTAAGTCGGCATCAAAAAGAAGTACTTTTTTACCAAGAAGGCTTAAGGTATATCCCAGGTTTGCCACTATATTTGTTTTTCCGACTCCGCCTTTACCACTGGTTATTGCTATTACTCGTGTATCTGATTTATACTTTTCATTTTCTTGGGCAGCGTCCGGAATCTGTTTTTCCGCTATTCTGTTTGCCAGGCTTATGACCTTGTTATTCCGGTTACTTGTATGCATTATGTTATATCTCTCCTAATTCAGGCTGCTGCCGATTCTTTTTTTATGAGCAGATTTGTAAAGCGCATTATAATTTTCCGCTTTTTCAGAAATACACATTCTGCAAGGGTAGAAATTTTTTATTTCAGCTTCTTCCATGCTTTCAAAAAAAATAATATTATCCTGGTTAATCCTTTCAACAGATTTACATTCAGGCCGATGAAAAATATCCGAATTCTTGTTGGCAACATAATACTCATCAGAAGCCTGAACAGGAAAGACTTTATCAGCCTGCATATCAGCATTTACCTCTTCCCGATCAGACAAATTGATCTCTCTCTTTTCCTTGTCAAGCAGAAAGTTTGCCAACAGGTCTGTTGATGCTTCACAGATATCGTCCGGAACCTGCTGACCGATCGTAAAATATGAAACTGGTATTTTTGTGGAAAAAAGAAGATTTAAAATATTGCCGCGGAATCTGCTTTCATCCAGTTTGGTAAATATATATGAGTTAATCGGAATCGTTTTGAAATTATCTGCCATTTCAACAAGATCAGCAGTTTGAGTCGATGCACTCAATGTGAGATAAATAGCGCAGAAATCAATATTTTTAAAATATTGTTTTAATTCCTTTAATTTATCAGGCTCTCTTTGACCAATTCCGGGAGTGTCGATCAAAATTAAATCATATTCCTCAAAACTATTTAGCGCAGTCATCAGTTCATCTCTGCATAACACACTCTCCATTGGAATTCCGGTAATCCTTGCATAAACCCCAAGCTGTTCAACAGCTCCTATCCTGTACTTATCAAGGGTGATAACAGCCACGCGTTTATTCATTTTTACGGCATAAGCCATAGCCAGCTTTGCAATTGTTGTGGTTTTGCCCATACCGGTCGGACCTACAAGAGCAACGATTTTCCTTCCAGCTATAGTAATATTGAACGGTTTTGAAACAAAATGTTTTCTGTAAAAAAAATCTGATAAAGATTTCTGAATATCAACATCCAGTGCAATTTTATTTAAAGGTAATTTTTTATTTATCTTGCCAGCCAATTCAAGTGCCGTTTGCTTATTCATTCCTTGTGCAATAAATTTTTCAGTCAGGATAGTTAATTGACGCTCATCTTCCATGTGCTTCTCAACTTTCATCTCTTTATGCAAAGTTATTTTTTTTAATGCCTTGAAAGGATCCTGAAACCGATCTGCTATTTTTTTTTTCCTGAACGAGGATTGGATATCAATCATATCCGGCATGTCTTGATAATCTATTTTTTTTCTTTTATTATAATTATTCTTTTTGAGTGAACTATCGTTATTATCTATTGCTGCAGTGATCTCTACGAAAGCCTTTTTCTTGGTACCAAATATTTTCCTGCCCTGCTTCAAACTTTTTGCCGAAAGAATAACTGCATCGGGTCCAAATTCCCGCTTAATCATCCTTAAGGCTTCCGCCATATTCTGGGCTTCAAAGCTTTTAATCTGCATTTTTCAATCTCACTGTTCCTAATGATTTTATTTGTACATTACTCAAAATATCGTTAAACGAGATAACTGCCATGTCAGGGATAAAACGATCTATCAGCTTTTTAAAATGATATCTGATCTGCGTCGAGCATAAAACAAGGGGCTGACAATTTGATCCCGCAAAAGCATTAAGCTTTTCTGAAAGTGATTTCATGATATTTTGCACTATTTCAGGATCCATGGATATAAAACTGCCCTGTTCAGTTTGTTGAATGGAATCGGCTATTTCCTTCTCAAGCACAGGATCAAGAGTTACTACCTGAATATCACCTTCCTCACTCTTATAAAAACTGGTAATAGTTCTCGCCAGGGCTGCACGAACATGCTCCGTCAGCAAGGCAACATCTTTGACTACCGGAGCCCAGTCAGCCAATGTTTCCAGAATTGTGAGCAAGTCACGAACAGGGATTCTCTCTGCAAGCAAATTCTGAAGGACCTTCAGAACACTTCCAAGTGTCATCAAATTAGGCACCAGCTCTTCAACTACCTTGGGATGAGATTCCTTGATTCTATCCAGTAATTGCTGAACCTCCTGTCTTCCTATCAGTTCATTTGCATTCCGTCTTGTCACATCTGAAAGATGCGTAGTCAAAACCGTGGGACAATCGACTACTGTATATCCCAGTGAGACAGCACGCTCTTTTCCTTCCTCCTTGATCCAGTATGCAGGAAGACCGAAAGTAGGTTCTTTGGTAGGTATACCTTTAATCTTTTCAGATATGCCCCCGGGATTCATGGCAAGATAATAATTCATCATCAGCTCGCCTCCGGCTATGTCATTACCTTTAAGCTTAATTTTGTATTCGCCCGGTTTAAGCTGCATATTGTCCTGGATATGAATTGAAGGAACAACAATACCGATCTCTTGAACAATCTGCCTTCTGATTGAGTTGATTCTGTCAAGAATTTCACCATTCTGCTCAACATCTACCAAAGGTATGAGTCCATAACCAACTTCCAGACCGAGTATATCAACAGGTGGAAGAGGGGTTACTTTGTCAGGCAGCTCATCCACTTCTTCAAGAGCTTCTTTTGATTGATCCTCCTTTTCGGCATATGCTTGTTGTTGAAAAATAAAATAGGCGATTATTCCAGCACAAAGAGCCAAAAAGGCAAATGGAGTACCAGGAAGGCCAGGGACAAGACTAAGGGCAAAGAGTACGACAGATGTGATTGCAAGCGCACGCGGCTGGTTAAAAAGCTGAGATGAGACTTCCTTGCTCAGGTTGGATTCTGATCCGGCTCTGGTTACTATAATACCGGCTGCAGTCGAAATAATCAGGGCAGGAATCTGGCTGACCAGCCCGTCACCGACTGTCAGCAGTGTATAGGTTTCTGCTG
>JAGGWL010000323.1 GCA_021157555.1 Deltaproteobacteria bacterium
GAGACAAAGTCAAATAGAGCAGATAGAAAGTTTGGAGAACTAATGATATTTATTTTGCGCAAATGTTTTAAATATTTTATTTTTGCGGGTCTATTCTCTCTGTTTATCAATACTCTTTATCTAACATTTCCTTTATATATGCTCGCGGTTTATGACAGGGTTTTGAAAAGTTACAGTTTTTCAACTCTTTATATAACAACTATTATGGCACTTACTGCTCTTATTATTTTAGGAACCCTTGATTTTATACGTTCCAGGCTTCTGGTTAAGGCTGGTGTTAAAATGGATGAGCTTTTAAGTCGAAAAGTACTAAAAGAGATGCTCCGTGATTTATGCCGTGCCGACAGCCTGAAATATACTCAGGGGCTTAGAGATATTAATATTCTGCGTAATTATTTTGGCGGAAATTCTATTTTTGCTTTTTTTGATACGCCATGGATTTTTATCTATCTTGGAATTATATATCTTATCCATCCGTTTTTGGGTATGACTGCAACTTTTGGAGCTATTATCCTTTTAATCCTTGGATTACTGCAAAGCGGCCTTACAAAAAAAGATCTTGAAACGGCAAATCTTTTAAACATTCAGAGCAAAAATTTAATTTTAAAAAGTTTTAGAGCTGCAGAAATAATTCAAAGCATGGGAATGCTTAAAAATATATCTGCACACTGGAGCGAAATTAATGATCAAGAATTAATTTGTCAGGACAGAGCAGGAAATAAATCACAAATGCTTTCTGCCACTAGTCAAAGCTTTGGGTCTTTAATGCAGGTTATAATATATGGCGCAGGAGCTGCTCTTGTTTTGATGAATAAATCGGATGCAGGGGTTATTATTGCGGCTTCAATTATCATGGGCCGCGCGCTGGCTCCGGTTAATCAGGCTATTGGTGCATGGAAGCAGACTTCAGGCGCACAAGCAGCATACAAAAGGCTTAAAGATCTTCTTGAAGCTTCCAGCAAAGATGACCAGATTCAGGTTAAGGATTTGTTGGGGGATCTGCAGGTGCAAAATGTCGGATTAAATATTGGTGAGAACAGAATTTTAAACAATATAAATTTCAATCTCTTACATGGCGATACAATGGGGTTAATCGGGCCAAATGGCGCAGGAAAAACTTCTCTATGCCGGATAATTTTGGGTATGTGGGCTCCTTCTGAGGGTAATGTGCTTTTGGATTATGAGGATGTATTTAATATTGATCAGGATTCTTTGGGACCACAAATTGGTTATTTGCCCCAAGCTGTTGAATTATTTACCGGCACAGTTACTGAAAATATTGCCCGCATGGGAAAGGTAGATTCAGAAAAAGTTATAGAGGCTGCTAAAAAAGCCGGAGCCCATGAGACTATATTACGATTTTCTTCCGGGTATGAGACAGACATAGGAGAGGCTGGACAGAGTCTTTCTGGAGGACAGCGACAACGGGTGGGACTTGCCAGAGCTCTTTATGGAAACCTTGCTCTTGTTATTTTAGATGAGCCTAATTCCAACCTGGATGAAGAAGGGGAAAAATCACTAATACAGGCCATTGAAAATCTTAAAAATAATGGAACAACAACCATCATGATCACCCATAAATTGAGTCTTTTGAATAATGTGGATAAAATTCTTGTTTTGAAAAATGGAGAGATGTCTATGTTTGGAAACAGGGATGATGTTTTGGAAAGGTTAAAGGCTGAAGGTTAAAAAGTTTTGGAGGAAGTTAATGCAAGAGATATTAAAGTCCTGGTTTAAGTGTTTTATTTTTATTTGTTTTTTCGGGATCTGTATTAATCTTATATATCTGGTGGTGCCGATATATATGATGGTTGTTTATGACCGTGTGCTTTTCAGTTTCAGCCATGCAACTCTTTTTACCTTAAGTGTTGGTTTGCTGATTTCGCTTTTTGCGATGGGGCTTTTGGAATATTTTCGTTCTAAAATGCTGATGCAGGCAGGAATTGATCTTGAGCAAAAAATGTACCCGTTTGTTTTGTCAAGCATGCACAAAAATGCGATCAGCCTGAACAGACAAAATTATACCCGAGGATTGGAAGATTTGAAATTGGTCAAAGATGCCATTATAAATTACAGAATTTTATGGCTGCTGGATTTGCCATGGATTTTTATTTATTTGGCATTGCTTTATTTTATGCATCCAATGCTGGGGTTTGTAGGAATATCAGGTGTTTTTATGGTTTCTATTTTTCAGTCTTTGTTAAGGCTGATTGGAAAAAAGCGTTATACAACTGCAGATGTTATTTTTAATAAAGGTTCTAATTTTATAAACACAACTTTACAAAATGCAGAACTTATTTCCGAAATGGGCATGCTCAAAGGAGTATTGAACAAACATGAAGAATTTCATCAAAAGGTTTTGTTAATGCAGTCTGAGGCTGATAGTTTTAAAGCAGGCACAGGAGCTGTAATAAGAATGTTGCATATAATTTTCGCGGTTGCAGTTTTTGGGACTGGTGCCTATCTTTTTTTTGATGGTAAAATAACTGTAGGGATAATGTTTGCGAGTGTTATTATCATTACCAGGATTTTTTATCCTTTTCAGCAAAGCCTTGCTTCAATGAAATTTTCAATTGAAGCGATTGCCGCATATAAACGTCTTAGCCATTTTGTAGATACCAGAAAGCAAAAAAAAAGTTTATCTTTGCCTGAGCCTGAAGGAAAATTGGAAGCAGAAAATATAACATTAGCCATCAATAGCCGTACTATTTTGCATAATATATCTTTTGTTCTGGAACCAGGGGAAACTCTTGGAATTATTGGCCCATCAGCGGCTGGAAAAACATCTTTATGCAAAGTATTGCTTGGAATCTGGCCTGCATCTGCCGGTAAGGTAAGGCTTGACGGAGCTGAAATATCCCAATGGTCAAATGATGACCTGGGTGAATATATTGGATATTTACCACAGGAAATAACGTTGTTTTCCGGAAAAATTGATGAAAATATTGCCAGGCTACAAGTAGTCACTTCTGATAAAGTTATAAAGGCAAGCAAAATGGCTGGAGCATATAACATGATTTTAAAACTTCCACAGGGCTATGATACCAGAATTGACAATACAGGGAAAAATTTGTCTGCAGGGCAAAGACAGCTTATTTCTCTGGCCCGGGTCCTGTATAATGATCCAAAAGTGGTTTTAATGGATGAACCTCAAAATACTCTGGATGATGTTGGAGTAAAAGCATTATTAGAAGCTTTGAATATTTTAAAAAAAGAAAAAATAACTACAATCCTTGTAACCGACAGGCCTAATTTACTTGTAAATACAGATAAAATATTAATGATCAAGGAAGGGCAAGTTGCCATGTATGGTCCAACCAGGGATGTTTTAAATCAACTAAATCAACAACAACCAGCCCAGCAACCAGCTACAAGGCCAGCACTCCGGCAGGTGTAAACGTAATAGTTTAGGAGTGGGGATATGAACTCACGGGAACCCAGAGCTGGAACAGGAGATGAAAATATGGAAGAAAAAAATAAGGCAATTAATACTAACCCGAACAAATTCATTATAGCCGGATTTTTAATTATATTTTGCTTTTTTGGCGGTATTGCGATCTGGTCTATTTTTTTTCCTTTTCAAGGCGCAGTGATTGCCTCCGGTATTGTTAAGGTTCTTGGCGAAAAAAAGGTTGTCCAGCATCTGGAAGGAGGGATTATTGATAAAATATATATCCAGGAAGGAGATAAAGTTAAGAAGGGAGATATTTTAATAGAACTTAAAAGTTCCCAGGTGAATGCAAATGTTGACCTCCTCCAGGGAAGACTGTGGTCTAAACTTGCAGAAACCTCTCGATTAAACGCAGAAATCATCATGAATTCCAAAATAAAATGGTCCAGGAAATTATTGGAATTAAAAGAAAATGAAGAAGTTTCCCAGATCATGGCAACAGAACAGGAGATTTTTAAACACCGAATTTCTGATATAAA